>JAFUWP010000317.1 GCA_017483405.1 Oscillospiraceae bacterium
AGAAAATCATGCAGAAACATCATATTATTAAAAAAGCTTATAAGCTTCTGGAGGTCTATCATAATGATTTGCAGAGATATTCCGGAACACCAAAGGGCAAATTTACGGAATTTCTTATAAAAGCTAAATTTCCGCAGGCGTATGAGATATTCAGAACGCTGGATGAGGAAAAGAAAGAAAATTTCTTGAAAGAATTCTTAGACGGATGGCTGGAAATGTTTGTGCCTTACGGATTTATCTGCTATGTTCTGACAAGAGATAATTCTCTTGAAAATCAGGATGTTGCTTCCTATACTGCTATGAGGATTCCGCCTTATTTCGACCATACCTATGATTTGGAACTGCATCATGCACTGGAAGCATTCAGATTTCAGCAGACTGCCGGCAGAAGATTTTATTTCCTGTATATCAGACATCAGTCACCGTTTCAGCCCTTTTCCAGAGAGGAAGAATGCAGGTTCGCTGACGAAATTATGCAGGAAAATCCAAAAGATATCCTAATTCGGGCTTTTATCAGAAACCGTTTTCCGGAAATCTATCATAAATATCATTCAGAGAGGAGCTGAAATAACATGTCATGGCTTCGGTGCAGATGTGGCTATATCTTTCATGACAATACGGATTTTCTTAGTTTTAAGGCGCATTTCCGCGCCGACCAAGATACAGACGATTTCTTTTGTCAGGTGGAAGACATTCTGAAAAATCAAAAACTTTCCGCAGAGGATAAGGCACATGAAATTCTTTGTGTGACGGATTTTCACTATACGAACCGGCTTATGTATCAGTGTCCGGAATGCGGCCGGCTTTTTGTTGAAGATAATGACGGACATTATCACTGTTTTGCACCGGAATCAAAGGAAACCTGTCACCGACTGCTGGAATCCGCCGAAGGCGAAAACTGGAAAGGCTTTCTAGATGCGGAATGGACATTCCCTAAACCGGAATGGCGGGAAAAATGCGGTTATATTTCCGTTTATGTCAACAGCCAAGAAAAAATATATCTGACTTTTGATGATTATGAAGCGTTAAGAAAAAAATTCTGGGATTTGTTTCAGATATTATCCGCAAAGAAAAAAATCCGCAGAGCATCTCTGTATAGAACTCTGGATAAAAAAAGCGAAAAAATTTTCAGTTGGTCTGACTAATCTCAGCAGAAAAGCTCCCTGAAATCCATCAGGGAGCTTTATTTTTATGCTTTGATAATATCAAATTCGCGCCATGAAGAAGAACAGTTTCTCTGTTTCATGAATACATCAATAAACAAGCCGTTTTTTTCAGAAACTTGTTCCGATTTCTGCCAGATAGTATCACATTCATCACAGATTTGAATCAGCTCATTCGTTTTGATAATGCGCGCGTTCAGGATTTCGCCTTGCAGACAGTGCGGACATATCATAGAAAATCACCTCAATCAGACGGGTGCGAACAGAATTTTTCCGACACCTCTGTAAACATTGACAAAACCTTCTCCGGATGCCGCCGAGCCGACTAATGTTTTGGTTGTCTTCTCGACAGTGAATTTCAGCGAACCGCTCCAAGCTATCGCCATGTTGCCGTCAATCTTGACAACGTCATCCGGTTCGGTGAGTTCCATCACAATGAGTTCATCACGCGGAACGGAACTTTCCAGAACGGCGATGCCTTTACCGGTCAGGCAGTTATTGAACAGCCCTTCTCCGCCGAGTGCCGCGGAGGAAAGATTGCTCCTTGCTACAACTTTCATATCGACAGTATCATCACAGGCATAGAATAATTTATCTTCGATGACCATGCCTCCTGCGCCCCATGATGCGACATCTTCAAACAGAATGTGCTTATAGGTCGGTTCGAGCACGAGTGTGCCTGTTCCGGAATAGCGCGGCTTGACGGCACTTTCGCCGGTAACTTTTCCGCCGAGGAATTTCTTGGCGAAATCGCCCACGCCGTTGATATTGGTTGTGACATCCACTGCGCCGGCAATCCACTGCATCGCACCAGCCTGAATGATAACGCCGTTTCCGGTCAGATTCGCGATAACCTGCCGTTTTCTGACATGCATCTGCGAGGCGAAGAATTCCGTCTGTGCAGTTGTCTTATTGACGGAAATATCCCTGTCATACTCCAGAAGGGAGAAACAGCCCTGTGTTTCGGTAATGCTCCGGCAGGAAGTTTTCTCCATAACATTCGTGATAACCATAAAAATCAGTTCTCCTTTTTGTCCTGCTGAACTTGTTCTTCGAGTCTTGCCTGACAGCGTTCGAGCAT
>JAFUWP010000318.1 GCA_017483405.1 Oscillospiraceae bacterium
ACAGCATTTCAATCAGAATCGAATGCGGTACTCTGCCGTCAATGATAGCCGTTTTCTTGACACCTCTGCGGACGGCTTCGACACAGCAGTCGATTTTCGGAATCATACCGCCGGAGATGATGCCTCTTTTCTTCATGAAGGGCACTTCACTGACGTTTACCGAAGAAATCAGTGTGCTGGGGTCATCTTTATCGCGGAGCAGTCCTGCGATGTCAGTCAGCAGAATCAGATTTTCGGCCTTGAGTTCGGCGGCGATTCGGGATGCCGCAGTATCGGCATTGACATTGTAAGCCTGACCCTTTTCATCACATGCGACCGTTGCGATAACCGGAATGACGTTATTATTCAGCGCATCAGTAATCGGCTTGGTATTGACTTTTGTGATTTTGCCGACATAGCCTAAATCCTCATCATTTTCGCCGTAGGCGCGTTCTGCGAGAAGCATTTTCTCATCCAGACCGCACAGCCCGACAGCCTGCCCGCCGGCCTGTCCTAATAAGGTGACAAGTTCCTTATTGACTTTTCCGGCGAGCACCATCTTAACGACATCGATAGTATTTTCATCCGTATAGCGCAGGCCGTTGATGAACTTGCTCTCGATGCCTAATCTTTTGAGCATGTCATTGATTTCAGGCCCTCCGCCGTGAACCAGCACGAGCTTGACACCGACCAGCGTCAGCAGGACAATATCACTCATGACAGCCTGTTTCAAATCTTCGTTAGTCATAGCATTTCCGCCGTACTTGATAACGACAACTTTGTTATGATATTTCTGAATATACGGCAGAGCATCATTCAGAACTTTGGCTCTGACCGCATTGGAAATGACTTCTTTTTCCATTGTTCTTTCCTCCTTGGAAATAACTATCAAATAAACTTTTTAATATAATCACATAAAACATTCCATTGCTGTATGTCGTTCCATTTATTTTCATGATATAAACTAACTGTTTTTACAGAGTTTGACTGCTGAGGGATATAAAAATCCCATTGATAGCAATTTGTCAAAATTACTTTTCTTCCCAGATTCATATAACATTCTATTTCACTTTTTGTATGCACATTTGTCATTTCAGACACTTTAGGAATTTTTATTTCCACAACAGCAAGATAATTAATATTGGAATTATTTTTATTATTATAATCCCAGTTTTCAGCAATCAATAAATCTGGTGTAGATTGTCCTGCATATTCTTTTCTGGTATGCAGTTTTGTTTCTCTATTTTTGTATTGTGTTGAAACATCTACAATTTCAATACTTTTTTTATCCTTTAAGAGCGATTCTAAAAAAATTAAAATAACCCTATTCTGAAAATTGACTTCTCTGCAATCATGTGCAATATATTTTTCAACTAATGCTTGATATTCTTTGAACTGCATAGAATTAGCTCCCATAATTGTCATTGCTTCTGACATAATCATAAATCAAGTCGCATTTTTATTGATAATCGTTTTCTTCTTGGAGCACCCACGGCACATGAAATTCGATTTCCATCTGCATGACAGG
>JAFUWP010000319.1 GCA_017483405.1 Oscillospiraceae bacterium
AATCCAGAGCCAAGTACGGCAGTAACAAAATGTCGGAACAGGCTTCGGAAACATTCTGGCAAAAACTGCTCGGCAACTTCGGCGACCCCATGATTAAAATCCTGCTTGTGGCTTTAGTCATCAACGTGATTTTCGCGTGTATGGGCAAAGCAGACTGGATTGAAACCATCGGCATCGCGGCCGCGGTGCTGATTGCTACTCTGGTTTCCACCTTCTCGGAATACCGGAACGAAAATGCTTTTCAGGCATTGCAGGCAGAAGCATCCCAGATTAAGTGCAAAGTCTACAGAGACGGCGAAATCGTGGAAATCCCGATTGATGAAATCGTAGTCGGTGATGCCGTTCTGCTCCAGTCCGGCGATAAGATTCCGGCTGACGGCGTTCTGATTGACGGCAATATCAAAGTTGACCAGTCTGTTCTCAACGGCGAATCCGAAGAAGCCAAGAAAGAACCTGTCGAAGAAGTTACCGAAGAAGCAGGCGCAAGCCGTGACTTCTTACATCCGAACAAAGTGTTCAGAGGTGCAGTTGTCTGCTCCGGCAACTCTGTTATGCAGACAACTACTGTCGGAGATAAGACCATCTACGGCGAAATCGCTAAGGAACTCCAGACAGATGAAGACAGAGAAACACCTCTGAAATTAAAACTCGGCAAACTTGCCAATCAGATTAGTGTCTTTGGTTATGTCGGCGGTGCAGCAATCGCGATTGCTTTCATGATTCAGTGTATCGTGAACAATGACGGCGGTGCAGCAGCTTATTTCTCTGATGTAACCGGCATTCTGACAGACTTGGTTGAGGCTGTTATCTTAGCTGTTATCATCATCGTTATGGCTGTTCCGGAAGGTCTGCCCCTGATGATTGCTATCGTATCTGCGCAGAACATGGGCAAAATGCTGAAAGAAAACGTCCTTGTCAGAAAGATTTCCGGTATCGAAACCGCCGGAAGCCTCAATCTGCTTATGAGCGATAAAACCGGTACTATCACCAAAGGTCAGCTCGAAGTTGTCAACTATACAGACGGCGCAGGCAATGCCTTCGACAGCTATGATTCCATCGGCGAAGCACAGGCACTTCTGATGAGAGCCAGCATCTTCAATAATACCAGTGCTGTCATCTCCGGACAGGGCGCACAGCGTCAGGCTGTCGGCGGAAACATGACAGAACGTGCCCTTCTGAATTTCGTTAAAGATGTTGAAAATAATGATAATATCAAGCTTATTGACAGCGTACCGTTCAATAGTACGAATAAATTCTCCCTCGCACAGGTAGAAGGTGCTGTTACCGGCACACTCATCAAGGGCGCGCCTGAAAAAATCATCGACAAGTGCAAGTACTATTATGATGCCAACGGCCAGAAACAGCCGTTCGATGCAAAAATCATGACCGCTAAGATTGATGAACTTGCTGTCCGTGCTATCCGTGTACTGGCATTCGCCATCAGTGACGGCGGCATCACACAGGAAGGCCTTCCGGCTGGTGAATGGACACTTGTCGGCATCACCGGCATCCGTGATGATGTCCGTCCGGAATCTATCGAAGCCATCGCACAGGTACAGAAAGCCGGCGTTCAGGTTATCATGATTACCGGTGACAGAAAAGAAACTGCTGTTGCTATCGCCAAAGAAGCAGGCATCATCCGCGCTGAAGATGACGTTCGCCTCACTTCCGATGAACTCAACGCGCTGACGGATGATGAAGTCAAGAAGATTATGCCGAAACTCCGTGTCGTAGCCCGTGCCCTCCCGACTGATAAGAGCCGTCTTGTCAGAATCGCGCAGGAACTCGACCTTGTTGTCGGTATGACCGGTGACGGCGTTAACGACTCCCCTGCCCTCAAGAAAGCCGATGTCGGTTTCGCAATGGGCGGCGGTACGGAAGTCGCTAAGGAAGCCAGTGAAATCGTTATCCTCGATGATAACTTCCTGTCTATCGAAAAGGCGATTCTGTTCGGACGTACTATCTTCAACAGCATCAGAAAATTCATCGTGTTCCAGCTGACAATTAATGTATCTGCCGTACTGGTAAGCTTTATCTGTCCTCTGCTGGGTATTGACCATCCGCTTTCGATTACACAGATTCTCTGGGTTAACCTCGTTATGGATACCCTCGCCGCACTCGCCTTCGGCGGTGAACCGGCTCTGAAAGAATATATGGACGAAAAGCCTAAAAAGCGTGATGAACCTATCGTAAGCAAATATATGTGGACTGAAATCATCACCGGTGCTGTCTGGTCATTCGGCCTCAGTATGGTTTTCATCCTGACTCAGTTCATGAAAGATTGGTTCAGACCTGATGTTGTCGTTTCCGAAACTCAGACAAAATCCTATCTGCTGACCGGCTATTTCGCATTCTTCATCCTGATTGCCGTTGCAAACGCTTTCAACGCAAGAACGGAAAAAATGAATCTTTTTGACCATATCATGGAAAACAAGGGCTTTCTGAAAGTTATGGGCGGTATCACACTGGTACAGATTATCATGACTTATATCGGCGGTTCTGTCCTCAGATGCTACGGCATGAACGGCAAAGAATGGCTGATTGTCCTGATTTTTGCCCTGACTATCATTCCGGTTGACCTTATCAGAAAGGCAATTGTCGGCAATAAGAAAGCCGAATAATTCTGCATTCACCAGCGCAACGCTGTGAAAAATAATTCTATATACTAGGAGGTATATGAAAATGGCTGTAAGTTTGATGAAAGGTCAGAAAGTTGACCTGACGAAAGGCAATCCCGGACTCTCTAAACTGATTGTTGGTCTGGGCTGGGACGTGAACCAGTATG
>JAFUWP010000320.1 GCA_017483405.1 Oscillospiraceae bacterium
AATCGGCAGGGCAACGGTCAGGGAACACTGCCCCACGCAGGATATATCCTGAACGGACAGTATCCGGTAATGGAATTTCATAACACTTTCACTCGCTTTCTGAAACAAATCATACCATAATTTTTTTGATAAGTCAAGTGAAAAGCAGTTGTTCCTGCATATTTCACAAATAATTTATTTTTCCGGATAAAAAAGTCATTGACTTCTGACAAAAATTATGCTATAATAAGTATGCTATTATTTTCATCAAGAAAGGAATTTTCAGTTATGGGTTTATTAAAAGCAGTATTCAGCGCGGTCGGCAGTACTATGGCTGACCAGTGGAAGGAATTTTTCTATTGTGAAGCTCTGCCGTCAAATGTTCTGGTGGCGAAGGGGCAGAAGAAGATTTCGGCGAAATCTTCCAATACCAAAGGCAGTGAAAACATCATCACCAACGGAAGCGGTATTGCAGTCGCTGACGGCCAGTGCATGATGATTGTCGATAACGGCCGTGTTGTGGAACTCTGCGCCGAAGCCGGCGAGTATACTTATGATACCTCGACAGAACCGAGCATTTTCTCCGGCAGTCTCGGAAACAGCATCAAAGAAACATTCAAGAAAATCGGCCAGAGAATCGGCTACGGCGGTGATACTGGCCATGACCAGCGGATTTATTATTTCAATCTGAAAGAAATCATGAATAATAAATTCGGTACGCAGAATCCCGTGCCGTTCAGAGTCGTGGACAGAAATATCAATCTTGATATTGATATTGCTATCCGCTGCAACGGCGAATATACTTACAGAATCGCTGACCCGATGCTGTTCTATACCAACGTCTGCGGAAATGTTTCCCAGAATTACACGACCGAACAGATTGCAGGCACACTGAAAGCCGAATTCCTGACGGCTCTGCAACCGGCATTCGCGCAGATTTCCGCGCAGGGTGTCAGATACAGCGCACTCCCAGGGTATACACAGGAAATTACCGATGCCATGAATCAGGCACTCGCCCAGAAGTGGAGAGAAAAAAGAGGTATCGAGATTGTTTCCGTCATGATTAATTCCGCAACGGCCTCTAAGGAAGATGAGGATTTAATCAAGCAGGCCCAGCGCGCCGGTATGTTACAGAGTGCCGGTATGGCCGCCGCGACCTTAACCGCCGCACAGGCCGATGCCATGAAGGCCGCCGCATCCAACAGCGGAGGCGCAACCCTCGGCTTTATGAATATGAATATGGCGCAGCAGGCAGGCGGACTCAATGCACAGGCACTCTATCAGATGCAGGCGCAGCAACAGCAGGCAGTCCGTCCGGCAACATCCGTTCCCGATAACGCCAGCAGCTGGCACTGTGCCTGCGGTGCAGACAATACCGGCAAATTCTGCATCGAATGCGGTAAGCCGAAACCTTCCGCCAACGGCTGGACATGTGCCTGCGGTGCGTTCAATCAGGGAAAATTCTGCGCGGAATGCGGTAAGCCAAAGCCTTCCGGCGCGAAAATCTATCGCTGTGACAAGTGCGGATGGAAACCTGCCGACCCTTCCAAACCGCCCAGATTCTGCCCCGAATGCGGTGACGTATTCGATGCTAATGACGAAGTAACAGAATAATTGATGACTCTCTTTCAGAAAGGCGG
>JAFUWP010000321.1 GCA_017483405.1 Oscillospiraceae bacterium
ATGAATATTACTGAGTGCTTCGGTATTGAAGATGCTTTCTTCATCATAGAGGCTTCTGACATTGGCGCACCATGATTTAGAAAGATTCTGCACACTGATAATCTGTTCCGTTGTGCCGTCACCGTCAATATCGGCCGAAACCGGATGCTCCGCACTGAAATATTTTGCAAGATACTGATAAAACGCATCCGCGGCAGATTCCGGCGTTCCGGTGAATGTGATGTTGAATATATCTTCCGCCGGTGTGATGCCGAGCATGGCATCTGCATTAGCAAGGAATTCATCAACCGTCACATCCTGATAGTTCCAGTAACAGCTCCCGTTATAGAGCATACAGGCACTCTGCCACTTACTGCCTGTCCACTGGAAATATTCCTGAGAAACAAGAAATCCGTTTTCGACAGTATTTTCATTCAGATAGACATCACCGGTCACGGGGTCGAGCACGAAGAAATCGTTCTGAACACCAGTAGCATCATAATAATAGATTCCTGCCGAGCCCATACTTTCGAGTATCAGATTCTGACTGCTGGTATCCGTCTGCGGAAGTGAGACAAGCAGTTCTGACATGCCGTCTCTGTCGGGGTCGCTGACGAAATAATAATCCGTACCGCCGGTGATGCTGTCCAGCAGGGCGGCGAAAATCGCCTTGTCGAAGATGACAGTATTATAATTCATCGTTTTTTCCGGCTTGGCCGATGCGGATGGTTCTTCCTGTATATCGGGAATTTCTTCCGGAACGGAAACACTTTCCGCTTCGGTGATGACCGGTGCAGGACTGACGGCCGATTTTGTCTCTATCGGGATGGTCGCAATCTGAATATCCGGCATAGTCGGTTCAGGAACGCTGTTTTCTTCCTGCTGAATTCCGCACCCCGTCAATAATACAGAAAACATCACCGAGGCTGTCAGCATAAATTTGAGAGTCGTTTTCATTTTTTTGAATTTCTCCTTCCGGAACGGGGTGTGTTTCAAGTCAGTACGGCGGTTTGTGAAGTTTCTGATTCACACCAGCGATACCACCGGTCATGCCTGCCGGAATCATCAGCAGACATCTTGTCAACATCCGTGCAGTAACGGTTTCTTTCAGAAGAAGGCATCCGGCAAGCAGAATCACGCTCAGGAACAGACTGCAAAGCAGTCCCGTGCGGATGCCGTGTCTTCTTCCGTGGAATCCGGCTCGCTTCGATGCGAAAAATGTACCGAGACTCCATAAAAAATGCATCATCCATACCAGAACCCGTGCCGGCAGAGTTCCGGCCGTCAGCAGAAAGGCAATTCCCAGCCCGCCTGCCAGAATCCAGAATATCCCTTCGAGTATCGAGAAAACATATCGGAACAGCACGGATTTCCATAATCTGACATGATGCATTGACCTCACCTCAGTGAGAGTATATGCCGAAATTATCAGAAATTATTCATCCTTCGGCTTGCTGAGACTGATATTCGGCTTATTTTTCTGTTCTTTTGCCTTTTCGGCGGCGGCGGATTCTTCGGCGGTCATGTTTTTGACGATAGCCTCCTGAATCACGCGGAGTTTAACGTGATTACTGCCTGTTTCGATTAAGACAGTTTTAGTATTATCATCCACGCGGAGCACAAGGCCGACAATGCCGCCTCTGGTGATGACTTCATCCCCGGGCTGAAGACTTTCCTGCATCTGACGGGTTTCCTTTTCCTGTTTCTGCTGAGGGCGAATCATGAGCAGATACAGAAATATCAGTACGACCATCGGCAGAATGAATGTCGAAAGTATTGCCCCTCCGGTGCTGACTTCGCCGGATGCGGATGCATCCGCCACAACAGCCGGAACACTTCCGGAAACTGCCATCAGTATGGATAATTTCTTTAAAAATTGTTTCATAAATCCTGAATCCTCCTGTTATGATTTATTTTTAATATATGCATCAATCGACTGCGCCGCGGATTTGCCTGCACCCATCGCCAGAATCACGGTTGCCGCACCGGTAACGGCATCACCGCCGGCATAGACTCCCTGTTTGGTGGTCATCATGGATTCATCCACGATGAGACAGCCTCTCTGATTCGCTTCCAGTCCTTCGGTTGTCGTCCGGATAAGCGGATTCGGAGAAGTGCCTATCGCCATGATAACCGTATCAACTTCGAGTTCATATTCAGAATCCGGAATCGGAACGGGACTTCTTCTGCCGGAGGCATCCGGTTCGCCGAGTTCCATTTTCTGGCAGACAGCCGCACGGACACGGCCGTTTTCATCACCGAGAATCTTCACGGGATTCTGCAATGTCAGGAATTCGACACCTTCTTCCTTCGCGTGATGTACTTCTTCTTTACGGGCAGGCATTTCGTTTTCCGAACGTCTGTAGATGATATAGACATGTTCCGCACCCATGCGGAGCGCACTTCTTGCGGCATCCATCGCCACGTTGCCCCCTCCGCAGACGGCAACGGCCTTCGATTTCAGAACAGGTGTATAGGTTTAGGTTGATTTTGCAGCCCCTTGATTCAGTTAACTTATAGTTGAACAAAAAATCAGATAAAAAAAAAATGAAAATAAT
>JAFUWP010000322.1 GCA_017483405.1 Oscillospiraceae bacterium
GAGTTCGGCGAAATCGGTCAGTTCTTCGCCCTTCATGCCTTTGGTGATGCAGGCAACCGGACGGACATCCACGCCGGTATCTTTTGCCTTATCGAGGATATATTTCAGAATTTCGGGAGAATCAACAGGCGGATTGGTATTCGGCATACAGAGGACACCTGTCACACCGCCGGCGAGTGCCGCCTGACAGCCAGTCAGAATATCTTCTTTATGAGTCTGACCTGGGTCACGAAAATGGACATGCATATCGAACAAACCAGGCAGAGCGGTCAGATTAGAACCGTCAATCACTCTGTCAGCAACGACATTCATGTCCGGAGAAATTTTCACAATCTTGCCGTCACGGATAAAAATATCTGTTTTCTGATTCAGACAAATATCGACAGCATGGACATTTTTGATTAATAAGCTCATGGATGCAAACTCCTTTCGGGGTATGAATTTACAAAAAAAGCGCCCGTCCGTTGGCAGACAGATGGGCGCTTTGAGTCTGTGTATATAGGATAAAATTCGCAATCTGTGCCATCAGATTGATATATCTTATATATTATAGCATATTTCAAGAAGTTTGTCCAGTGTTTTTTTCAGATTTTTTAAAAATTAACCTTGCAGGCTTCCGTTCTCATTTCAATCCACGCCACGGCGATATTTTGTCATTCACGAGCCATAGCGACTGATGTCAGTTTTGCAAATCTGAACTTACACTAAAAAGCTTACGCAATGATTCATGAATCATTCTTCCTCATCGGATTCAAAACCGAGTATTTCAGAAATGATGCCGTCGATTTCCTCAAAATGTTCTTCCGAATCAGAAGAATATAATAGACTGAAATTTTCTTTGAATTTTGAAATCATAAGCACTGTATCTTGATATGGCTGGAGAAACTGCATAGTTTCATAAATACCGGCACAAGGAAATTTTTCAGAGAGAATCTGAAACTGTTCGGGAGTCATCTGATAAAATTCCTCGCTGGAATATTCTTTTGATAATGCTGACTGCATATAGGCTTCTGAAATCAGAAAATCAGAAACAGAATCACAAATCTGATGCCAAGTTCTGCCGTCATCATAAGTTTCATAAACAGGTGGATTTTCCTGATTCAAATCTGATTTTTTAATAGCCCATTCTGCTACACATTGATTTTCCGCATAGAATACGCAGTAATCCGGATAGGAAAATAAATTCAGATGATAGTTTCCATATCTGCCGTCAGGAGTCACAAGGAAATCCTGTGTAGCGTTCATTTCTGCGCATCCTCCGCAGAGACGGTAGTAATCTTCGAGAGCTTTCGGAATTGCGCCGAACTGTTTCCGGATTTGTTCGATATCTTCCTCCGGCAGAGGGCAGGGCGCATCCAGATGAAACAGTTCACGGATATTTTGATAGTTATCATTCATAGCAAAGCATCTCCTTTCGGATAAATTTTTATCAGCGAATCAGTTATATCGTTTTCCAGCGGTTTTATTTCTTTGAAATAGTCATCTGCATATAAATGCAGAATTGTCGAAATAATGGTTTCTTTATCCGCCGAAGTGACAAGTACAAGATTGCTGTCAACCCGATAATAGTCGTAATACTCCAGTTCTGCTTGAAAATCCTGAACCAGTCTTTCAGGCGTATAAATATACAGTTGAAAGAGTGCTTTCTCAATCAGAACATAGACATCCTGCCGCCATCCTCTGCTGACAGCTTCAAATTCAGATGCTTCTGAATCTTCTGAGAAATAAATAGTAAGTGAAGAATCTAACATAATAATTTCTCACTGGATTTTCATCTGAAAGCCGTTGACAGTGACTTCGGGGTCATCGAGGGAAATCATGAGGAATTTTCTGCCGTCAATCATACGGGTAGTGATTTTGTCAGTAGCATCACCGCTGATGCTGACGGTTACGCCGGAAGAACTGAGAGTTGTCTTGTTTTCGGTGAGGTTGGATGCCATGAAGTAATTATCTTCTACAGTTTCTTTATAGAGCTGTTGAGCGGCTTCGGCTTTCTCCTGACTGATACCGGAATCGAGCAGAATATCTCTGACCATGATGTCACTGACAACAGGCGGTTCAGGTTCGTTAGCGAATGTCTTAGCATAATCCTGAATTTTTTCGTTCACGGATGCGATAACATTCAGATTCAGTTCCTCGCCGACAGCTTTATCGAGAACGGCGCGGAAAGTTTCTTTTTCTTCATCAGCGGAGAGGATGAATTTGCATCCGAGCACATCTTCGATGATGGAAGTATTCGGGTCTTTGGCTTTTTTAGCGTAGTAGAGCACATGATTGACATCAGGGCCTCTGCCGGTGAAAGTGGGGAACAGGAAACCATCAGTAGGGGCATCGGCGACCACTCTGTCGAAAGTCAGTTTTCTGATGATATTATTTTCTTCTTCATCGTAGATTAAGCCGTCAACACGGGATTCGACAGGGCAGACAGCGCAGAGCAGAAAATGATATTCATGGCTGTCGAATTTATTTTTCTCGCCGAGCTTATCTTTCTCGAATACAGTATAAGTACATTGTGCAATAAACAAGGCATAAGGGAGGGTATAAATCATATTTTTCTCGATATGAGAGATAAATTTTTCGAGCTGTTCTTCATCGTCAAGGCCTTTTTCGAGCAGATTCCAGAGCAGATTCTGGCTCTGGTCTTCTTCGTAGACTTCATTCGGGAAGGGATATTCGACAAGGCCTTTTCCGAGCGAGCCTTTAAGGACTTTTGCGAATGTCTGATAGAGAACAGACATTTCCTCATCGGGAATTTCAGCAAAGCTTCTGGTCGTCTGACATTTTCTGGTTTTTTCGGAATCAATAAAGCAGGTGAAGACTTTCCGGATAGTCAGCAAATCATCTGCGGGCAGAAAATGTTTCTTGAGTTCGGCTAAATCTTTCTTGTTCATAATTACATATCTCCTGATTCTGAATTTTATGGGAATGCATTCCCTGATTCTGTTATTATAGCATGATTTCGGGCTGATTGTCAATAGCTGGCGGAAATAAAAAATAGCCGGATATTCATCATATCCGGTTATTCTAAAATTTTATCATTTAGAAACCAATGCCGCCGCCGATACCTTCGCCCATAGCAGACACCACCTTTCTATTAAGTATTTAAATATAAATATTAATTTACCAGTCAACACCGCCGCCGAAACCCTCGCCCATAGCAGACACCACCTTTCTCATAAAAATTATTTTTAACTTGAAGTAATTATATCACAAGTTCCCAGAAATGTCAATAGTCGAGAAAATAAAAAAAGAAAGTATCCACATGCTGTGTCAGATGCATCACAGCCGGATACTTTATCAAGGATATTCTGAAAAAATACTATGAAAGAGAATTAATTATTTCCGCCTACTATGAAAATGATGATTTATCTTGTGAGCATTTCCATGTACTATGCATCTGAATACATGAAATGGAATCTTTAAAAAGAAGAATTAATCGTTTACGATACAAATTATACATCATTTATGCAGATTAAACAACCTCAAATATGCAGATTTGGTGGACAAAATGAAGAAAATATCTTGATTTTTTATGAAAAATATGTTATGATAAAGATAACAGCTTCGAGCGAAAAGGCGGTGAAACTATGCAGGAAGAAAAAAATCTGCGGATTGGCGTGATTACAGCGCAGGCATCTCAGTCGGAACAGCGTCAGCTGTTGGATGGTGTACTCAGTCAGGCGCAGAAACTGAATATTGCAACAGCGGTTTTCTCCAATATTTATAATTTTCAGAAATACTATGCCGGTACGGAAGTCGAAAATAAAATTTATGACCTGATTGTTTCGGAACGCATTGACGGTGTGATTCTGACGGCGGAATCCATTCTGAATCCGGAATTACAGCAGTATATCTATCAGAAAATTACCAGCCGGAATGTACCTGTTGTCGTGACGGGTGCGGTGATTCC
>JAFUWP010000323.1 GCA_017483405.1 Oscillospiraceae bacterium
CTTCGGAGTGACAGAAAATCCGGAGATTTCCTGCGCCGGAATGCTGATTCCGGAAAAATGTACTGTCTGATGCCACGGAGTTTTACTGCAATCGGTAGAGAATGTCGTGAACGGTATAATTGTCAGAGTCGGCACGGGAATGCCGAGTTCCGCACAGGCATAGGCTTTATGATGTCCGTCCAGCAATGCGCTGACGAATCCGTGTACATGATAAGCAACGGCTCTCGGCGCGTTCTCCCTATGCATGATATTTTTATAATATCCGGCGCGTTCCGGATGGAATCTTTCATCCGACTGCGTGGCGAACAGAAATGCCGGAAAGCCTTCTGTTACACTCATCAGGCCGAAATGATAATACTCCTCACAGACTGCCTGTATTGCGCTGGATGCGTTCCAGAAAAATACCCCTTCTCCATCAGTCGGAATTGCCGGAACATCCGCCAGCACATACCAGCCGTCAGAAAGCAGTCCGAACAGCGGTTTCAGATTTTCAAAAGAATGCTGAATATCCACAAAATCAGAATTGATATTATCTTCGATTTCGCGGAGTTCCGGACAGCAGATGTTCTCTATGCCGTATCCTGCGGAAATCAGGCCGGTACAGGTCGGACAAGCCGGCAGTTCTGCCTGAATCAGCGGACGGCCATGCAGAAGGAGCTGACTTCGATAATCATAATCGGGATAATCACTCTCTGTCCGTCTTTCAGTGAGTACATCCGCGCCGTTTCTGACACGAAACAACAGGGCAGAACTGCACCAGCTTACCGCGCTGACATCCAGAATTTTCTGTATCTGAATCTGTAATTTTTTTCCGAAAATCATGAAAATCCCTCCTGAATCTGAATTTAGTATTTCATGATAGCATATTTTTCCGGAAAAGTCAAGTCATTTTCTGAAAAAAATAAAAATCCGGCCGAACGCATCCGGCCGGATTTTTTTGGAGATGGAAGTTTTTAAGAAAACAGGAAATTACTTAGCAAGAGCTTCGCCGAGTGCTTTGCAGGCGGCGAGAGCATCATCATCGGGAGCTTCGTTAGCAGTCACGCTGTCTGTTACCAGATTAGCACCTGCTGTCTTAGCATCTTCTTCCCAGTTGCGCATCCATTCGCCGTCACCCCATCCGTAAGAGCCGAACAGTGCGATATTTTTGCCGTTTAAGTTAGCTTTGACTGCATCCCACATCGGCTGGAATTCATCTTCTTCGAGGACTTCTGCGCCCATAGCCGGACAGCCGAATGCAATTGCATCGAATTCGTTTGCTTTATCAGCAGAGAAATCAGCGGCAGTGATTAATTCTGCGCCTGCGGCTTCTGCGATGGCATTTGCCATAGCTTCGGTATTTCCTGTCTGACTCCAATATACAACAGCAACTTTACTCATGATAGAAATCTTCCTTTCGGTATTTGAATTTTTTAGTTAGCTTTCGCTGATTGACAATATTTATTATAGACCTTTCTCCGGAATATATCTACTCCAAAAAGAGAAAAAGCAATCCGTTCGGACATTTTCCGGATGGCTCTGTTTAGGATTCCCAGAATCAGCAATATCATGCAGATTTTTTCAAAACCCTGTATTTTGCAGGGAATACTTGTCAATTCTGTAGAAAATTTTTTGAAAAAGAAGAAAGATATTCTCTGTTGCCTTTGGTAAAAAAATCTTGACAAAAAGTAAGTTTCGTGTTATACTTCTACTTGTAACGCAAATCAGGTAAGCGTAAACTTACCTGAAATAATCCGAAAAATTTTTCAAGTCAGGAGAATGAAATTATGAAAAATCAAAAGAAAATCGCTGTTTTAACAGCAATTGCGGCACTGGCAGTCAATGCCGTTCCGCTGACAGGTTTCGCAGAAGATAACTATATTTACGGAACAATGGACATCCCTTATGCTGAATTCTACAAAGCCGAACTCGGTGATACGCCTTATGAAGTAGATGCCGTATCTTCCGCGACAACTACCAAATGGCTCAAAAACGGCGAAGGCGAACTGTTTGAAGGTTCTTATCACAGCGAAGCCGCTGACGATGGCTCTGGCCAGATTCTCGGCGCAACTTATCCGGTGGCTATCACACAGGCTGATTTGGATGCTCTGGGCGAAAACAATTACAATTTCACCGCACTTTCCGAAACTCCCGAAGCTTACAAGATTGTGACAGTTTCCAACGGTACAGCAGATTTCTCCGCCGTACAGGATACTGCTCCGGAAACTCTGGATACAACTATCACACTGGCAACAACATCCAGATATGGCGACTATCAGATTAATCTGGGCACTTTCCCTGAAAGTACAGCTGTTTACGGCGCACTTGTCAAGACTGCTGACGGCGGAGCTTATGCAATGCGTCATGAACAGAACATCTGGAGACAGGGCGCACTTTCATGGTCATGCGGCATCACCCTGACCGAAGGTCACGGAAACTCTCTGGATGTAGAAAACTATGATGAAATCTCCGGAAAGACGATTTCCGAAGTGGTTTACATCACAAAATCCGGCTATCTGACAGTGAATACAGATACTTATGTGCCGATTAAGTTTGAAAATACGCTGACTGTTGAAGATGGTACTGCCGGTACAGGCTCTGTCAAGCTGACAAAGGAAGGCTATCCGGAAGATTATAAATTTGAATACAGCATCGCAGATAATTTCTCCGTTGGTGATGATGGCATTGTTGCCTATACGGATGCCGCCGCTGGTGCTTATACGCTGACTGTTTCCGATGCTGACGGCAAATATGCAAGCAATTCCGCAAGCTTCACCCTCAGCACGGAAGATATTCCGGTTGATTATGATGCTGATAACAAACAGCTTGTAGCCGCTGATGGCTTTACTGCTGATGATGCCGCTAACTTCCTAAAGAATATTTCTAAAGTCAATGTCAACGGTACAGATTATGCCGCATCTGGCAGAGGTGCAGTTGCAATCATTGGCAGTGACGGCGTTATCAATTTTGAAGCCACATCCGGAAATGCATCTTCTGCAACACCGATATTTAATGCCGAAGATGGCAAATATACCATCACTGTGACAGCAACAGGCTATTCCAAGCCTTATGTACTGGAAATCAGCGATACAGAAGAAACTTCCGAAACAGAAACGGAAACCGAAACAGAAACAACATCTACTACAAAATCCACAACAACCACAAAGGCAACCACCACGACTGCCAAGAGCACAACCACAGCAGCAAAATCCACAACGACAACAGCAAGTTCCAATTCCGAAAGCCCGAAAACAGGCGATACC
Source organism: Oscillospiraceae bacterium (assembly GCA_017483405.1). Classification (GTDB taxonomy): domain Bacteria; phylum Bacillota; class Clostridia; order Oscillospirales; family Ruminococcaceae; genus UBA3855. The sequence continues at coordinate 3,243 of JAFUWP010000323.1, forward strand.
AGAACAGCACTTCCGGCAGGTATGCTTGCCGTAGCTGGTCTGACAGCAATTCTCGCCAAGAAGAAGAAATAAATCTTCCGGCTGAATTCGTTTTTCCTTTCAAAAAAATAAAGCATCATCCGCCCTGCCCTATCGGACAGGGTGATGATGTATTCTGACAAAATTTAGATACAGGAGACTTGAGTATTATGTTATTTTTAATTGCAATGCTTGTAGCAGGATTATTTTCCTATTTCTGCGCCGATACTTTGAGGAAACATCCCGTGCCGTTCTATGTTGCAGGCACAATTCTTTCTGTCGTGATGATTCTTCTGAATCAGATGCATGTACAGTTCACGCCTGTTTTCAATACTTATGTGATTGGATTGTTTAACAGGGGGGCACTTGCGGCGGCACTCTGGTGTGTTGTGGCGTGGGTCGGGGCACTTCCTGACGAAATGAAGGAAATCCGGAAGAAACTACTTCCGGCAAGAGGAGAATTATCTATTTTTGCGGCTCTGATAACGCTTTCTCATGCCGTTGTGTATGGCATCAGCTATGTCAAGAGATTATTCAGCGGAAGAAGCCCCGAAGCTGATTTCATCCTGACATGCGTGATTTGTCTCGCGCTCATGCTGATTATGATTCCGCTGACGGTGATTTCGTTCAAGACCATCCGGAAGAAGATGAACGGCAAGACATGGAAGAACATTCAGCGCGCGGCCTATGTGTTTTATGCACTGATTTATCTGCATATCATGGTGATTCTGATTCCCCGTGCCCAGCAGGGCAGAGAGGGTGTATTACTGAGCGTTCTGGTATATACGGTAGTATTCGCCGGCTATGCGGTATGCAGAATCCGGAAAGTATTCATCAAGAAGAAACGTCCGGAAAGCAAAGCGGCTCTGAACGGTATCTGTGCGGCGGTACTGGTGCTGATTACCGGAGGAATCGGCATTTCCTCCCGTGCGGCGAATGTTCCGGCCGAAACTGCGGAAAGAACCGTTCCGGCGGAAACTTCTGTTTCTGCGGAAACATCGGTACAGACTTCCGAAACGACAGTTTCAAAAGAAACCGAAGCCGTTCAGGAATCTGAAAAAATCGCCGAAACGGAAAACGAATCTGTTTCCGGTTCTGAAACAATTTCCGAAACGGAAACCATCGCTGAAACGGGTACTTCGGAAACTGCTCCGGCAGAAAGCTCCGCGGAAACGCAGAAAGTTTCCGAAACGCAGGCATCCTCTGCGGAAACGGCCGTTCAGGAGACAACTGCTGTTCAGGAAGAAGCCGTTCAGGAA
>JAFUWP010000324.1 GCA_017483405.1 Oscillospiraceae bacterium
ACACGGAATTCATGCATTTTATCATCGGGATATTTTTGCGGCAGTCTACTCCACAAATCTGCTGATGCGCGTTTCTGATATTCTGATTACGAAACCGAGTGAACTTTCATTTTATCCGATTCCGAAACTGATGATTCATCGCGTAGGCGGTCATGAAGCATGGGGTGCAATCCGTTCTGCTGAAGTTGGTGATGGTACTTATGAATGCGCATCTCCGATGGAAACTTCTGCAATGCTTTCTCTGTTGCAGAATCAGGGAGATGTTCTCGAACAGATGTGTCATTTCATTCTGAAAGCAAACGAAAATGGAATTTATCGGGGTGCTTATCGTGCTGTAAAACTGGCTGTCAAAAATCGGGGATAAGTAATTTTTAAATCAGTATAAAAACTTCCTGCCTATAAAGAGCAGGGAGTTTTTTTCAGATATAGATAAATTATTCAGAATCAGGATGAATTTCACTGAAAAATTTGTGCAGTATTTCAGTCCGATAAGCCTTGACATTGACGTTACGTCAAGTGCTATAATAAGGATGGTGATGCAGATGAAGGAACTCAAAACCATAACCGAAGTCGGCAAAATGCTCGATATGACTTCGCGTACAATCCGTTATTATGAACAGTGCAGATTGATACATACCATCCGCACCAGTAATACCAGTCCGCGCAGACTTGATTCAGAAAATATCGAACGTCTTCGCAGAATCCGCTTTCTCAGAAAACTGGGATTATCGCTCGATGAGATTGCATCCGTCATCGGGAGCGAAACTAAGACAGCAGAAATGATATACCGTAAAAATGAAGAATTCAAGGCGGAAATCAATGCCCTGACAGAACGGATTTATCTGCTGGAAGAAGTACTGGATGCCGCTGAACAAGGCAAAAACATCTATGAAATCGAGCCGATGTTCCGTCAGCCGTCCGATAATACAGAAAGTTTCCGGATAGCCGTCGAATGTACAAAACTGATACTGGAAGGCAGATTTTCAGAATTGAAGAAATATCTGAATGCCGATATGAGAAGACTTCCGCCGGAATTCTTCGAGACTGCATGGAAAGCACATATCGAGTCATGCGGAAAATTCATTTCTGTAGGGGAGCAGACTCTTGATGGAAATACAGTTATCAACAGACTGGATTTCGAGAAACTCGGTGTGATTATCAGAACGGATATATACGGCGAAATGGTAGTCGGAGTAGTATTACAGCATTTCAAATTGAAAAAAGGAGAAAAATCATGAAAAAAGCATTGAAAGTCATCGGCAGGGTAATTCTTGCATTTCTGATATTTATTTTATTGATAATACTAATTTGTTTCTTTTATCAGAAATCCGCCCAGAAAAAGGACAGAGCACTGCTCGAAAAAGATGGCTTTATCAATCTTGTTTCCGCAGGGGATTACGATATGAATATCAATATCTATGGTGATGGCAAATATAAGATAATCGCAATGCCTGGTAGCGGAGATGCTGAATTCACAGTGGACATGAAGATGTTAAAGGAACATCTCCGCGATGATATAAGTCTTGTCTGTGTTTCCCGTCCAGGGTATGGCCTTTGCGAAGAAACTGAACATGACATCACAACGGAATATATCGTAGAAAGTACACGTACTGCCCTGAAAAATGCAGGTATCGAAACGCCCTATATCCTGATGCCGCATTCCATGAGTGGGATTTATGCGACTTACTGGGAGAGCACCTATCCCGATGAAATATCTGGTGTTATCTTTCTTGATTCCATAAACGAGGCAACTAAAGAAACTACTGATGAAGAATGGAGCGAACCGCCTTCGGCGATAAAATTCCTCTGCAATGCAGGTGTTTTCAGAGCTATAACTGATTTATTCGGTGCGAGTACTGATGATTCTTATGGAATATACAAAGAAGATGCCGCCGCACTTTACGGCATCAATCCGACAGCATTTTCGGATTCGTGTATCGGTGAACTGAAAAATTTCAATACCAATATGAAAACTGCATGGGCATCTATAAAATCAAATCATATTCCTAAAGTATATATTTCTACAGATTATCAGACACTCGAAAACGTAAAGGAATATTTAATCTTCACAAACGGCGAATCTGATGAAGAACGAGCACAGGAACTCTTTGATGAAGAACAATCCGAAGAACAAACAGAATACCGCAAAAACAGAACCGAATACATCAATAAGCTCGGTAACTGTAAAGAAATCAACATTTCCGGAAGTCATTTCATCTATTATCAGAAACCTGATGCATGTGCAGAAGTCATCGAAAATTTTCTCGATGGTCTGGAATAACAGCCGGCAGGCCTTAACTGAAAAGCACTCTCTTAGAAACATCTGGGGGAGTGCTGATTTATATTATCCTGATACAGAACTGCTTGCAAAATTAAAAAAGATATGATATAATAAAGATATATCATAACAGTAGGAAAGGAACAGCATCACAATGATGATAAAAACTGAAATCTTTATGCTCGTGACAGCAGTCATCGGCATACTTCTCTGGGCAGGCATCTGTATTCTTGTGATTTTCTATCAATCCCATAAGGCGAAACTGCATGACCAGCGGTATACATGCGCGGAAACTGTCATCGGATTTGTCATCTCAGGAATCATCGGACAGATTATCTATTGGATAATTGCTTGGCAAGTTCTGAACGGAATCGCATGGGGCGCGGTGATGATGATGCAGGGGCAGGCGCAGAAAGTTTACGATATTGCAGTACAGTATACGGAAGATTCTTCACACGATATTATCCGGACTGTTATCGGAAACAGCGCAGAACTTTATGATTATGATGACAATTCACTTGAAGCAGAAATCATCCGGCAGTTTCCGTATGAACAAGCTTTCTGGTTTGCGGTTACGGCGGATGGAAATGGTAAGGTAACAGGTGCTTATTTCACGCATCATGAACTTTCTCTGAAAGAACTTCACAATCTAAAACTGGAAGAACAAAAAATAATCATGCTTAATCCGTATATGGGAGAAAATCAGGTTATCGGCTCTTGGACGGCCATAAATCAGAAACAACAGGAGAAATGGGGAACAGAACAGGAAGGCTTTTCTGATGAAAATATATATCAATAAAAGCAGTTCTATTGTCGGAACAAACAAATCCGGAATCTAATATCTGTATAAAATAGCTGAAAATGCTTTTTAAATGATTTTTTTATTAAAAACTATTGATGTTTTTTAGTAAATATGATATTATTTGATTAATTCAATTGGTGAAATTTCCAGCGATACAGTTAAATAATAACAAGGAGAATTTTAATTATGAGCAAAATTAACATTATCGGTCAGCCGTTATCTAACATCCCGTGGCAGGATTGTCCGGAAGATTCGGAATTACCTGTCTGGAGATATACAGAAAATCCGATTATCCAGAGAAATCCGGTGAAGGGTGTTTCCAGAATTTTCAACAGTGCGGTGATGCCTTATGAAAATAGCTATATCGGCGTATTTCGCGGAGAACAGACGGACGGGATTCCTTATATCTATCTCGGCAGAAGTGCGGATGGCATTCACTGGCAGTTCGAGAAAGAGAAAATCCATTTCACTGATGAACAGGGTCGGGAATTCATGCCCCGATATGCTTATGACCCCAGATTAGTAAAAGTTGAAGATACGTATTATATTATCTGGTGTCAGGATTTCTACGGCGCATCTATCGGCATGGCCAGAACAACGGATTTCAAGACATTCATCAGAATCGAAAACCCGTTTCTGCCGTTTAACCGGAATGCAGTTCTCTTTCCGAGAAAAATGAATGACAGGTTTGTGATGCTCTCCCGTCCGAGTGACAGCGGTCACACACCGTTCGGAGATATTTTCCTGAGCGAAAGTCCCGATTTGGAATACTGGGGACATCACCGGCATGTCATGAGCAAATCTTCCAACTGGTGGGAAAATCTCAAAATCGGGGGCGGATGCGCACCTATCGAAACCGATAAAGGCTGGCTGATGATTTATCACGGTGTAACATGTACCTGCAATGGCTATGTCTATAGTATGGGAGTGGCTCTGCTGGATAAAAATCAGCCGTCTGTGGTGCTGAAACGCGCATCAAGATATATTCTGACTCCCGAAACTTGGTACGAAGAACGCGGATTCGTTCCGAATGTTTGTTTCCCGTGCGCTGCGCTGACCGATTCCGAAACCGGAAGAATCGCCCTCTATTACGGATGTGCAGATACTTATGTAGGACTTGCATTCACAACAGCAGAAAAATTATATGATTATATTCTTAAATATGACTGTGCAGATGAAACAGAACATGAAATCGGCAGAAGATAAAAACAGCTTATTGTTATAATACATCGAAGGGGGAGGGAGTGCTTAGAATATCACTTGAATTTTATCTAATTTCTGATATATAATTTGCATCACAAAAAAGTGAGTCGTACACAGCAGATACTTGGCACGGCTGATTCTGGCATTGATACAATAAAATCCTGCCAAACACAAGAAAAATATGCAAATAATCCACTTTTTCTTGAAATAGTGGGTTGAAAGACAAATCTGTTATCTGATATAATTAAAATATAGATAAACTGTGAATAAAGATACAAATTTTGAATGGAGGTATGAAAATGAATCTGTTTCACAGAAAGAAAAAGAAAGTGTCTCGTTCTTCCAGAATGCTGAGTAGCATGACTTCGGCAGTACTGGCACTTTCAGCATTTTCCGGTTTTCCGGCCGGCACGGTCATGAAGGCGGATGCCGCTACCACAAACTGGAAATTCGATTTAGGGGGAGCAGGCACAGCAAGCGGATATACCGGAGTTTCTGCAAGTGATGCCTACAGCAGTTCCAAAGGTTACGGCTTTTCCGGAAGCGTTTCCAACGTCAGTGCAGGAGGTTCTGGCGCACTTTCCGATGCGGTCAAATTTACAGGGGGTACATTCAATGTGGATTTGCCGAAAGGACTGTATCAGCTCACTGTCATCACCGGAAACAGCCCCAGAACTTCGATTAAAGTCGAGGGCATGTTACAGATGATTAACCTGACCGGAAACAATGCCAAAGAAAGCATACAAGTTCCCGTCACGGACGGACAGCTGAACATTCAGGCAGT
>JAFUWP010000325.1 GCA_017483405.1 Oscillospiraceae bacterium
GATACCGTCAATATAATGACCATCAGCATTGATTTCTTCTACCATCTTGATGATAGCATCTGTTTTCTGAGGCATGTATTCGTTGAAGTCGTTATAATAGAGCTTTGTGCCTTCCGGAGCGTATTTCTTTGCGAACTCGAAAGCAGGTTTAATGAAGGAGTTATCGCCGAAAATCTGCACCCACGGAGATTTTGCAGAACCTTCTTCTTGAGAGCCAGGGTCACGGGCGACACCGCCGTCAAGCCAGCATTCGTTAACGACATCCCATGCATAGAAATCTACATCCGGATATTCTTCCTTGACAGCATCGAAGACATTCTTGATGTAGTTTTCCATACGGGCGAGCATTTTTTCTTTGGAAACCCAGTCGCCGCTTTCGTCATAGTTTTCCTTGAAGAACCATGTAGGTGTCTGCTGATGCCATACCAGAACATGGCCTCTTACGGGAATGTTGTTATCTCTTGCGAAGTTCAGGATAGAACGCGCACTTGCAAGGCTTACCTGCGGATTTTCATCATCACCGGATTCCGCGAGCGCAAGGCAGGCATTTTTATCTAAGATAGCATCGGGCTTGAGTTCGTTTCCGGCGGTGATGCTGTTGAAGTGTTTCAGAATCAGTTCTTTTGTGGATGCCGGCGCGAGTTCCTTTGTGGTAACGGCTGTACCGATTTTGAAGTAATCAGCATAAGCATCTTTCAGAGAAACAATATCTTTCTGCGGATGATATACCGGAGCGGTTTTGAGTGTGAAATCATCAATATAGATATTATCAGAACCGCCTTCAAAATAGACATAGACATCCGTCATGTCATCCGTGAAGCTGACTTTCAGGTCAGTGACTTCCTGCCAGCCGTTGCCGTTGAGGCTGGCCAGATTTTCATAATGCTGTTCACCGCCTTGGTCGGTATACTGAAAGCTGACAGTGACACTGGTATACCACTGACCCATGACCTGTGCGCTGACCAGATAAGCTGTACCGGCTTCGCACTTGTCATCGAGGCGGAAAGCTGGGCCGTTCCATGATTTGGAGCGTTCGCCGGCGCAAAGGGATTTTGTACCGCTGACAGCATTGTCTTCACTTGCGGTGATGACAGTCGTATCAGTTGTGCCTCTGTTTGTCCATGCAGAAACGTCACCATCTTCAAAGTCAGAAGAATAGATAATAGTCGTATCGGCATCTTCTGCGCTGACTGCCATGTACGGAACTGCGGATGTCACACAGCTGAGTGCCAGCAGTCCGGAAAGCACTCTTTTTTTCATATTTTTTTTCATACTTTTCCTCCTGATATAAATAGAAAACTGTTTACGTTTTTATTTTAGCACATTTTGATGCAATTTGTCAATAGTTTATCAAAAAAATACAAAAAGTATATATAAAAAATCAGAACCATCCGGCAGGGCAGGGGCATGTAAACAGGAGATACTTTTTTTATTATCTGTCCGTGTATCAAAAACAAATGTATTTGTACAATCTACAGAATAATTTTAACAAAAATCCGCATCTGACTTTATTTTTTTAAAAATCTTAATAAATATAAACTTTTTTCTTTACAAAATTCAAAAACTATGCTATAATATTCTGGTAAACTTAAATAAAGAAAGCGGAGGTTTTCCCAATGAGCAAAATCAGAATTGCAATTGCCGGTTACGGCAATCTCGGAAAAGGTGTAGAATTAGCCATCAGACAGAATCCGGATACTGAACTTGTAGGCGTTTTTACAAGACGTGCTCCCGAATCTGTAAAACTTCTGACAGAAGGCATTCCTGTGTATAAGCTGGAAGATGCCAAGAACTATCAGGATAAAGTCGATGTGCTGATTATCTGCGGCGGCAGTGCTACTGACCTGCCTGTGCAGACTCCGGAACTGGCTAAGTATTTCAACGTGATTGACAGTTTCGATACTCATGCAAGAATTCCGGAACATTTCGCCAATGTAGATAAGGTGGCCAGAGAAAATAATCATCTTGCAATGATTTCTCTGGGCTGGGACCCAGGTCTGTTCTCCCTGAACAGAGTCTATGCAGAATCTATCCTGTCCAACGGCAAGACATATACTTTCTGGGGCAAGGGCGTGAGTCAGGGTCATTCCGATGCCATCAGACGCGTAGAAGGCGTGAAGAAAGGCATTCAGTATACCTGCCCGATTGAAAGTGCTATCGAAGCCGTCAGAAACGGCTCTCAGCCGGAACTGACTACCCGCGAAAAGCATGAGCGCGTTTGCTATGTTGTCGCTGAAGAAGGCGCAGACAAGGCTAAAATCGAATCTGAAATCAAAAATATGAAAAACTATTTTGATGAATATAATACGACTGTAAATTTCATCAGCGAAGAAGAATTCAATCAGAATCATAATACACTGCCTCACGGCGGATTCGTTATCCGTTCCGGCAAGACCGGTGACGGCGAACAGACAAATCAGACGATTGAATATTCTCTGAAACTGGGTTCAAATCCGGAATTCACTGCATCTGTTCTGGTAGCTTATGCAAGAGCACTCAGCAGACTCAAGGCAGAAGGCGCAACCGGATGCAAGACTGCATTCGATGTTGCTCCTGCGTATCTGTCCCCCCTGTCTCCGGAAGAACTCCGCGCAAAGATGCTTTAATTTTCTTAACAAATCAGATACAGAAAATCCGGCAGAAATGCCGGATTTTTTGTCATGCCGTCAGGGAGGAAATCAGCCCGACAATATATTTCATGATTGTGAGGGCTTCTTCAGAATCGGGTTTGCCGTTGCCGTTGAAATCAATTGCTTTGAGCTGTTCTTCGGTGAGCGTAGCTTTTCCAAGAATCGCTTGATTTATCGTGATGACATCCAGAATATCAACAGAACCATCACCGGTGGCATCTCCGGCAAGCAGAGGCTTGCTGTAGCTCTGACTGGTATCGGGCAGAGCGAAGGAATAAAGTGTTCCGTAAGGTTCATGCATATAGAAGGAAACTTCCTGACCGTCAACTTCTGTCGTATATAAGCCTTTGGATTCATCAAATTCATGCAGTTCAGAATCAGAATACAGAAACAGTCCGTAAGTTACATCGACATGATACCAGTTTCCCTCTAAATGAATCACATTCCATGCATGATTCAGGGAAATTTCCGTCATGACCTCAATGCCCGATGCGTTACATAACAGCTCATATAATTTGGAATATCCGGCGCAGACGGTTTTATGCTCCAGCAGTGCCGATGCTATCGACTGGTCAATGTTATTTTCCCCGTAGCCGAATACAATATCCTGCCGGAGCTGTTTCATGAGATATTCCGCTTTTTCATAATCAGAATCATAATCCGCTATCTGATTCAGATATTCCTGTTCGAGCGAAATTAACTGCTGTTTGGTTTCCTGACGGGCTTCACCGTCCTGATACTGCGGATAAAGCTTCATCGTATAGGTTATTGAACGCCCTGTAGAACTGATTTCATATTCCGGCGTAATCCAGAAGAATTCCGGATGGTCGAATACAAATACAGTCGCAAGGGAAACAATTTCGGAAGAAGTCAGCTTTCTGGTCGTGACTGACGGAATCGTTTCGTAAGTTTCCGAAGATGCATCCACCTGACGGCACGATTCCAAAAGCTGATTATATACATCTTTCTGGTTATCGGAAAGTGCATCATAAACATAAGAACAGTTCGTATTGAAGGTAACTTCTTCTGCACTGGCGGAAATCATCATCTGGGACGGAACAGCAATTTCCGTCAGCGGTGCGGATAAGCATACCAAGCCTATCAGCAGGGCAAACATTTTTTTCATAAGCATCACGCTCCGTTTTTTATTTTCTTAATCATAGCACAAATTTCAGAAAAATGCAAGCAATTGATTTCCTTTCCGTACTTAATAGACAGAACACCGAAAGGAGGCATCCCGTTATGAAAGATTCTGAAACGGCTGTACTATATTTTTCACATCCTGAATCTGCACTTGCTGAAAATCGGGAACAGCGCAGTCAGAACCCAGAAAGGAGGAATTCCGTCATGAAAGATTCTGAAATTGTCGCGTTATATCTCTCACGTTCTGAATCTGCCCTTACCGAAAGCCGTAACCATTACGGCAGACTGATTCAGCATATCATCCGGAATATTATCAGAAATCCAGAAGATGCCGAAGAATGCGAAAATGATACTTATCTTTCTGCATGGCAGTCGATTCCCCCGAATCAGCCCAAAAGCCTAAAAGCCTATCTTGCTGTTATCGCCAGAATACCGCCTGCCGGAAATGGGAATATCTCAACGCGGAAAAACGCAATCCGGAAATGCAGATTTCTCTTGATGAACTCGGTGACAGCATCGCAGATGATTCCGGTCAGGAGTTCTCGGATGATGCGCTGAAAGAAGTTATCAATCAGTTTCTGGAAACGCTCAAAAAAGACCAGAGAAAAGTATTCTTGCTGAAATACTGGCAGTACTGTTCTGTACAGGAAATCAGTCAGAAAACAGGATTCAGCAAATCCAAAGTCGAGAGCATGTTGTTCCGGACGAGAAACAAGCTCCGGAAATATCTACAGGAAAGGGGTTTTACATCATGAAAAAAGAAGATATTCAGAGAATGATGTCTCAGGTGGATGAGAAATATATTTCCGAACTGACCGAAGCAGAATTCCCTTCTGATGTGGAATATGCCGATGAAGTTTCCGGCGAAGTCGAAGTCGTTAAGCATATCTCCCACTGGAGAAACTGGGCTGCTGCCGCTGCTGCACTGATTGTCTGCGTGGGGCTGGGTGCGGTTCTGATTCGTCCGGCAATGCAGCGTTCACAGTTTGAAGTTGCCGATTCTGCCGGATGCTATGACTTTATCGACAGTTTAACAGAGGAAGAACTTGACAAGTATTTCCTGAATGAGATTGAAAATCTCCCGGATTTTCCCCTGACGGGAATTTCAGATTCTTTGCCGAAAGAAATCACAAATCCTGTTATCGGAAAAAATATGTTTGATGATATGAATATTCGATTTTCTGAAATGCATGACTATGCAGAAATCAGTACTGTCAAGCCGGGAACGTGTGCAGTGATTGCCCGTGTATGGGATAATGCTCCGGAACTGGATTTCAGTCAGGCAGAAGCTTATCATATTGATGAATATGATGTTGATTTCTATGGTGCTTATTTTCAGGCAGTCAGCGAGCCGATGCCCGCCAGTCAGAGTTTTTTCAGCTATCACGGCAAACTGTACAATCTTTATACAGATACCCTCAGCAAGAAAGAGACTATCCGGCTTGTCTATGAAATCTTAGATTCTGATTTTTCTGCCAAAAAACTCTGGCTTGAATACGGCATGTCGGACGAAGATTTTATTCCGTATTTCACCTATGCAAAACCGGACGTTTCCAATCTGGATTGTTATGATGAAACAGTTCTGTCTGAACAGTACGGCGATGCTTATGAAAACAGTGTGGATAATATTGCTCCTCCGGTCGCTGAAAAATATTTCGATAAAGCAGAACAGCTGTTCTTAAACAACAGTGCAGACAAATCCGCAAAATTCCACATGGGAAACAATGAGCATACACTTCTGCTTTCGATTTATGACAATCCTCAGATTGATATGAATACATTTACAACACTCAATCCCTATCATCTTGATGATTATGATATTGACTTTTACGGACTTTATAAAGTGCAGGACGGCAACCCGATTCAAAATTCTACAATGGGAATTTTCCAGTATCATGATAAATTATATATCCTGAATGTCACAAATTTCACACGGCAGGAAACAATGAAACTTGTTTATGAAATTCTGGATTCTGATATTTCTGCCGAAAGTCTGTATCAGCAGTACTGCGGTGATATTGTTCATATGGAAGATTCACGCATTACCACTCTGGAAGATGCCAATCAGCTCGAATTCTGCAAGGGCATGATTCCTCAGCTTGATGTACTCGCCGGCGAAAACGAACAAATCAACGGCAGAAATCTCGGTGCGGACGGCGAATATGTTTACGATAACCTCTATGATGACAGTGATTTGCATCTTAAAAAAGATACTATCCTCTATGCGACGGAACTAAACAGCGAACAGCTTTCCTACACCTACAGCAATGCGGAATGCTATCTGCATATCACATATACTTCCTTCCTGCCAGATAATGCACATCTTGCGGAACATTACAGTCCGAAAATCACACTGAACGAACCGTTCAGCACGCTTGCTGAAAATCAGGACGAAAATTCCAGATTACGGAACTGGGATTTCTGGCTTGATTTAGGCTCATGCTATGTGAATCTTAACGGACTCTGCTCCATGAATCAGGAAGATGCATTTATCAACGGACTGAATAACATCATTGTGAATCTGAAAAATGAAGCAGAAACTAAAAATTTCTCTCTTTATGAAGCGAATATGCTTGATTTCTGCCGGAATCTTGTTCCGCAGATGACGGAAGTCAGTGATATGCAATTAGCTGTATGCAATCGGGAAGAAGATGCAGTCCGTATCAGCTACGACAATGATGAAACAAATAAAATTTTCAATATCACTTATCATAATGCTCCGGCTGACTTAATGGATTTTGCCGTTCCGGTGCTGACTCCTGACCAGCTTACCGAAGAAGAAATTTCAAAACCTGAAATTACTTACGGTTTTGCAGTAACATGTCAGAAGTGTACAATTGTAATGAATTTCAGCGGATGTGAAAAATCAGAATTAATGCCTTATCTGACGGAACTCAAAAATCTGATTGAAAAATATGATTCTGAAAATACAGATTTACAGGAATTCAGTCAGAATACATCTTATCCGTGGCACGGACTTGTTCCGGAATTGCAGAAAATCGGCAGTCTGGAATTTGAAAGCATTGAAACTCCTTATGTAAACATGTTACCCACGGCTGACAGCAACGCACAAGGCAATAAAGCTTATTATGACTATGTTGTGTATTACCGTGACCCGAACGTGGAGGGACATGAACTGAATATATACTATACTCCCGATGATAGTCAGTATGTATTTACAACTGCGGACGCATCACTCGGTGCTTTGCAGGAAGTTCCGCTTTATGGCGGTGACGGTTCGGAAAGAGCGTTTGAACTCCATACAGGAACATTCGGCATTTATATTAATGCTGTCGGCTGTACGCAGGAAGAAATTGACCTCTATCTGAATGAAACGGAAACTCTTTTAGATAAAAATTATCATGCATCCGGTGCGATTCTGGAATATCTGAATCAGCAGGAAGATTTTAAAGATTGCATTCCGGAAATTTCAAGCTATAACAATTTTGATTTCCAGTATGCTGTCACCAATCTGACACTTGACGAAAATGCCCCGACAATTGAACTGTTCTATCAGGATAAGGAAAGAAACAGTTCTTTCTCATGCGTGTTTATGAAAAACCGCGATACTACATCCGTCAAAGATACGGATATTGACACACTCACAGATAAATGGATTACAGAAAATATCGTCAATCAATTAGACGAAGTGCCTGTGATGATGATTGATTGTCACGACTATTATATCCGTTTTTCCGCGAAAAACTGCTCTCCGGAAGATGCAGGAAACTATCTGTACGACCTTGCACAGCATTACAGAGAAAATCACTGAAATCAGAAAAGACTGTCCTTCGGGGCAGTCTTTTTGTTTGTGGAAAGTGTTTAAATTCTCTTGACAAGCTATCAAAAATATGTTATATTAAAAACAGGATTTACGATTCAGGAAAGGAGGAAACCGGATTGAAAAAATCAGGACTTGTCATTCTGTTATGCGGTATGCTGTTTCTGAACGGCTGTTCGTCTGTCATGGAATTTTCATCGGAAACGATTCCGCTTGCGACAACCAGCTATACCGATTATACCGAAATCACATCGCCGGAAATCGTTCCGGAAACGGTCAGGCCGACATTTCCGCATAAGGAAACCGAAACCGTGATAGAAACCGTTCCGGAAGAAATGGGGCTTAGTGAAGAACTCTATCAGGAAATCAGTCAGTATGAGTCCGTGATTCATTTCGACAGAAAAATTGATTCCGATGAAATTGTGCTTGCCATGAGCGAACTCGAACGGAAACATCCGGAAATTTTCTGGATTAACGGTTACTCCATGAAATCGAATGAAATTTCCTCAGAAATCACGCTGAAAGTCATGAATCAGTATTCGCCGGATGAACTCCGCCGGATGAGCGAACAAGTCGATTTTGCTGTCGAGCAGATTTTAAATACAGTAAATCCGGATGCTTCTGATTATGAAAAAGCATTGCAGATACATGATTATCTTGTTCTGCATACCGAATATGACCAGTCCGCCGTGAACAGCGGAAAGGGGTTATGGAGCACGGCATTCGGATGCCTGATAAATGGTTCAGCGGTTTGTCAGGGATATTCACAGGCGTTTCAGATACTCATGAACCGGCTGGGGATTGAATGCGGAATCTGTTCCGGTGATGCCAAGGGCGAACCTCACGCATGGAATTATATCAAGCTGAACGGTCAGTATTACTGGGTAGATGTGACATGGGATGACCCCGTATCGGAACACAGTTTTGACTGGATTCATCACGGTTATTTCCTGATTGATGACAGAATGCTTGCCCGAAGCCGGACATTTGAAAGCAACGGGCAGTTTGTTCCGCTGTGCGGTGCGCTGGATGAAAATTATTTCTATCGGAACGGGAATTATCTTCAGGAATATTATTTTTCCGAAATCGACAGCCGTCTGACGGCTCATGCCGAAGAAGGCAGAATCGAAGTTATGTTCGCAACAGCCGAAGCCTATCAGATGGCGATTCAGGATTTATTCGGGAGCGAATCGGTCTGGAATGCGCAGATTTTCCAGCGGACGGGAGGCAATATCACCTATCAGCAGGATGATGATATGTATGTGCTCCGGCTGATTTTTACCGTGAATCCGTGAGAGAGATAACAGGAGAGAACTATGCTTTCAAAAAAAGAACTTGAAATTCAGATACTCTGTGAGGAATTTTATAAAGTGCTCGGAGGGTTTGATAATGTCATTTCATTCGAGAAAAAAGTAGATGCTGAGAATATCAAATCTGCGGTGGATATGCTGGAACGAAATTATCCGGAAATTTTCTGGCTGAACGGCTATTCCTATAGTTATTACAATCATACGACAGAAGTGGTATTCAATACGATTCATAATTATAAGCCGGAAACGCTCAAAAAAATGAATACGGAGCTTTATCATAAAACAAAAGAAATTGTGAGAATCACAAACAAGCCGACTGATTATGAAAAGATACTTGCAGTACATGATTATCTGGTATCGCATACAGTTTACACTCTGCCGAAATCGGAAAAGGGGAGAGCACTTCCGCACACGGCATACGGCTGTATGGTGGAGGGAAAAGCTGTCTGTGCCGGATATTCCAAAGCATTTAAACTGCTGATGAAAGCGTTCAAAATAGAATGCGGAATCTGTTCAGGAATTGCCAGAAAAGAAAGCCATGCATGGAATTATGTAAAACTCGGAGGGAATTACTATTGGATTGATGTCACATGGGATGACCCAGTGTGTCGGGAAAAGAAATCCGAATTTGAAAAATGGATTCAGCACGATTATTTTCTCCTGAATGATGATATGATATTCCGGACGAGAAAGCTCAATAAGACAGGTGATTTTGTGCCGTCATGCTATTCTGTAAAAGATAATTATTTTGTCAGGAACAAATTATTCTTCAAAGATTACAAATTCGCTGAAATTGATAAGCTTCTGTCAGCGCGTGTCAAAGAGGGCAGAATCGAAATGATGTTCGAGTCAAAACGCGATTTGCAGAATGCAGTCAGAGACTTGTTCGAGAATAATCATTTCTGGAATGCGAAAATCTTTGAGGCCAAAAACGGCAGAAAAGGCGGTTCTGTCAGCTATCAGTCCAATGATGATTTATATACACTCAGAATTATTTTTAAAATCAATCCGTAATCAGAAGAAACTCCCGTAAAAATACGGGAGTTTTTGTTATATTCATATTTTTTTGAGAATTTTATCAAGAATTTTGTGGGCGGCTTCTTCTTTGGAGAGTTTCGGGAGAGCAGTTTCGGAATCTTTTGTGATGAGGGTTAAAATATTGGTATCCGTTCCGAAGCCTGCGCCTTCGGTTTTGAGGCTGTTAGCACAAATCATATCGCAGTTTTTGGAAATTAATTTTTTTCTGGAATTTTCGAGGACATTTTCGGTTTCCATAGAAAAACCGCATAAGAATTGCTGTTCGGGTTTGTGTTCGCCCAGATATTTCAGAATATCCTGTGTCCGTTTGAGTTTGATATTCATGTCAGAATCGGATTTCTTGACTTTGTTTTCCGCTGTCGTTACGGGAGTATAATCCGCAACGGCGGCGGATTTGATGATAATATCCTGCTGACTGGAAATTCCGGTTACGGCTTCAAACATATCCTGTGCGGATTTGACACGAATCACATTCACGAACATCGGCGGCTCGATTTCGGTATGTCCGGCAACTAAAGTGACATCCGCACCGCGGAGCATGGCGGCTTTCGCGATTGCGAAACCCATCTTTCCGGTAGAATGATTGGTAATAAAGCGAACAGGGTCAATAGATTCCTGCGTTGCGCCGGCGGTGATGAGAATTTTCTTTCCGGATAAATCTTTTTCGTGCGCGATTTCTTTCAGGATATATTCCAATAAGACAGATTCTTCCGGCATACGGCCGTCACCGATGTCACCATTGGCGAGCATTCCTTTATCGGGCTTGATGATTTCATAGCCGAAGTGTTCTAATTTTGCAAGATTATCCTGTACAATGGGATTATGGAACATATTATGATTCATCGCCGGAGAGATGATTTTCTTGCAGGGACATGCCATCACGGTAGTAGTCAGCATATCATCCGCGATGCCATTGGCGATTTTGCCGATGACATTCGCCGATGCCGGTGCTATCATAACGACATCCGCCTGTTTTGCGAGTGCGACATGTTCGACACTGTATTGAAAATTCCGGTCGAAGGTATCAATCAGGCATTTATTTTCGGTCAGTGTCTCGAATGTTATCGGATTGATGAACTGGGTCGCATTCTGCGTCATGAGCACATGGACATTACAGTGCAGTTTTTTAAGCATTCTGGCCAGATTTGCGATTTTATAAGCGGCGATACTTCCGGTCACGCCGAGCAGGACAGTTTTATGTTTCAGCATAGCATAAACCTTCTTTCTGAGTCATTCTGATAATTTATTATAACATATCCGGAACATATCTGTCAATAACAGAACAGCTTATATCAAAATTTTACCATTTTTATCAAGAAAGTAATATCATTTTATGGCATTCCGGAGTATACTGTAATTGTAGTGAGAACTTCTCAAAGGTGAATTATCCCCTATATCCTTCTTTATGATAATATGTACTGAAAAAAACCATCCGGACAGCCCCTTTTCAGCCGGATGGTATTTTTTCAAAAATGAATTAGTTGATTTGCATGATAATTTTATCCGCTGTCAGAAAAAAATATGCATTTATTCCACCTAATCTGCAAAAAATGAGTTGCTATTGATAAAGAAATCATGTATAATATGTATAAATTGTAAAGAAATCGTTTACGGGTTATCGTTTTTAACAAAATAGGAGGGTTATTATGAAATTCAGAAAATTTCTTGCAGGCGTGACCGCATTGATGTGCTGTACCGGAACATTGGCATTCATGCCGGAATTCATTCAGCCTGCTCATGCAGAAACCGCCGTTGATAATAATTTTGAAATCAGCTACGGCGGATGGTATGGCGATGGTGATACCGTGAATCTGACCGCTGTCGAAAATCAAGGCTTTGCAGATTCCAGAGGTATGCTCGTTTCCGGCCGTGAAAATTCTTTGCAGGGTGCAAGTTCTTCAAAGGGTTTCTATCTGTATGGTGGTGTGAAATATCATTATTCCGTGAAGGTATTCAGCCGAACAGATGAAACATTCCGTCTTTCCCTGCTCTGCATCGATGACAAGACAGGTGAAGAAACTGTAAAAGAACTCGCTGTCAAGTCCGTTAAGGCCGGTGAATGGGCAGAACTTTCTGCTGATTACACCGCTCCGGATGGAAGCTATGAATTCAAGATGAGCATCACAACTGACAGCACCAATGATTTCATGTTCGATGATTTCACGGTTACGACAAAAGATTCCAGTGCTCTGACGGCGAAGGCCGCTGAAGCTGGTCTGAAAGACAAGTTCGCGAACTATTTCAAAGTCGGAAACATCCTGAACGGCGGAACAGTCAGAAATTCCGCGATTACTGCGAACATTCTGAAAGACTGCAATTCCGTAGAATGCGAAAATGAAACCAAGCCGGATGCTACCATAAACAGA
>JAFUWP010000326.1 GCA_017483405.1 Oscillospiraceae bacterium
ACTGGGTTTCTGAACCGTTCACTCAGGCTTCCAGAGTGGGTCTGTATAATGATGGCTATATGGGTTCTGATTCCGATTTGGGTACTTATTCTAACAGAGAAATCGAAACAACATGGCTCGGAAATCAGACTGTCAGAACTTACTACGGCGGTGAATTCTCCGGTGCGCTGGACTGGGCGAAAAAATATGACACATGGGAACCGCAGAACGCAATTCCGGAGATGTATAAAACCCATCTGAGCTATATCAATTCTAATATCTATACGATGTATCAGGATTATACGTTCAGTGAACAGTATGACGTTTCCGGTGTGGATAACTCTGCTTATTACGGACAGACAGTATTCAAATTCATCCGTGACCATTTAGGCTATCGGTTTGTTGTCCGCGACTGCGATTTAAATCAGTCCGCTGAACAAGGAAGTACATTCCATCTTGATTTCTCTGTTGAGAATACCGGCTTTGCAAATCCCATCCGTCCGCAGAATGCTGAAATCATTCTCGAAAAAGATGGTAATTATATCATTCAGGATGTCGATATTGATTCCCGTGAATGGTATTCCTGCACGACTTCTCAGGAGAATCTTGAAATTCAAGTGCCGAGCAATCTGGAAGCAGGGGAGTGGAATGTTTATTTAAGGCTGTCCGTGGGGAATCAGGACATTCCGGATGGAAATCTGAGAACGGTACAGTTTGCGAATCCCGATGTCTGGAACGCATCACTCGGCGCAAATAAGATGGGTTCTGTTCAGATTACCGAAACAAGCGATAACACTAAAAAAGCGAATTATCAGACGGATTTGTATACCTCCGGAAATGTCTTTATCTTTGACGGCATCCGCTCCAGCGAATCGGAATGGACAGAACAGAATCTCATTGCCGAATCCGGAGAAAACAAGCTCTACATGTCCGCGGATGATAAATATCTGTATATCGGGGCGGAAGTGCATCATAACGTGGAAAAGCCTGTCTGGAATCTCCGGCTTGAACATGATGGCGATTCCTACTGGATTTACTATCAGTCCGGCGGATGGTGCTATTATTCCAAAGGGGATGACCATACCGGATTTGATTTCAAGAAAAGCACTGATTTCGCAGAATTCAAAATTGATATGAGCTCTATGAACATCCAGTTCGGAACGGTATTCGATAAAGTCAGAATCTTTGTTCAGGATGAAGGCGACAGCTGGAAGGGTGTCGGCGAACTCATCGCAGAAGGATGTGCGCTGAATCCTACTTTCCCGATATATTCAGCATATCAGAAAATCTCTCTGAAAGAACATCAGGAATATACCATGCAGGCAGTGACATCTCTGGAAAATGTTTCTTATCAGTGGCTGAAAAATGGTGAGGAAATCTCCGGCGCGGACGGCAGAACATTCACGCTGATGGATGTCAGCGAGGCATCAGCAGGGGATTACTCCGTGAGAATTACGGCAGAAAACGGAACGGCTCAGGAAATTTTATTATATACCATCGAGAATATCTATCCGGCAGAATCCGTTCTAAAAGGCGATTTGAATGCTGACAGCGCTGTTGACAGCAAAGATATAAAGCTGTTGCAGGATTATCTGCATAAGCGTGATGTTCACATTCAGGGCGATGCTGATATGAATCAGGACGGTATCTGGAATATCTACGACCTGATTTTATTAAAAAGGAGTATCAGATAAAACATGCACAACGGAAGGGTAATAGTATGGACAATGAC
>JAFUWP010000327.1 GCA_017483405.1 Oscillospiraceae bacterium
AATATCATCATCTTCGGTATGAAGACAGAAGAAGTCAATGCCAGAAAAGCAAATTACAATCCGGAAAAAATCTATAACGAAAATTATGCTGTCCGCGATTGTGTCAACAGAATGTATCACGGCATCAACGGCTGTACGTTCAATGAAGTTGCGGATTCCCTCAAGCAGAGAGACCCCTATATGGTTCTCGCCGATTTCGATTCCTATCGCGAAGCCCAGAACTTCAGCACCGAATGCTATAACGACAAGAATCGCTGGGCTAAGATGTCCCTCATGAACACCGCAGGTGCAGGCATCTTCTCCGCAGACAGAAGTGTTTCTGATTACGCCCGTGATATATGGGGTCTGTAATTCCGTATTGATTCTATCAGAATGATTTACAAAGGCGTGTCTGACTTCCTGAGCCAGACATGCTTTTGTCCGTCTGCCCGATGCCAAAAATTACCATAATTCTCCGGCATCATGAAAGGAGAGCATAATTATGAGCCATTTATATGACAGCTGGGATTTGAATTATAAAACACCGTTCGGCGCGGTCAAGAAAGGAAGAATCTGTTTCTTCTCGATTCGCCTGCCGAAAGAAATCAAACCCGATTTTTCGCCGTGCGTGGTGATGTATCGCCCTGGATTCAAGGAACGATTCATGCACATGCACATCATCGGCGAAGAAGATGACTGCTTTGTCTGGGGAACAGGCTATATCCCGAAATATACCGGTGTGCATTATTATTATTTCGCCTATAATGTCTGCGGACAGAAATTCTATATCAAAAAAATTGCCGGACATATCGGCAATCTGAATGACGGCGATTTGTTTCAGCTGACTGTCTATGATGAAGATTATAAAACACCGGAATTCCTCAAAGGCGGTATCATGTATCAGATTTTCCCCGACCGTTTCTGCAAAAGCGGAAAAGTTCACGAAAACATTCCCGAAGGCCGTGTGCTCCGCGATGACTGGGGCGGTACGCCTTACTATAAGCCCGACCAGAACGGCCATGTCTGGAATAATGACTACTTCGGCGGAGATTTGGCCGGCATTCAGGAAAAACTCCCCTATCTTGCCGATTTGGGCGTGACTTGCATCTATCTGAATCCCGTTTTTGAATCCCATGAAAATCATCGGTATAATACAGCCAATTACAGAAAAATCGACCCTCTGCTCGGTACGAATGAAGATTTCAAATCGCTCTGCGATGAAGCAAAAAAATATGACATCAGTGTCATTCTCGATGGTGTCTTCTCCCATACAGGCGCGGACAGCATCTATTTCAACAAGTTCGGTCGCTATGACAATATAGGCGCGTATCAGTCCAAAGACAGCCCCTATTTCAAATGGTATACGTTCTGGAACTTCCCGAACGAATATGAAGCTTGGTGGGGCATCGATACCCTCCCGAACGTACAGGAAAACAACAAAGAATATACTAATTATATCTGCGGTCCGGAAGGCGTTCTCGAATACTGGCTCTCTATGGGCGCGGCCGGTTTCCGCCTCGATGTCGCTGACGAACTCCCTGACGAATTCCTGAATCACCTCCATGACTGCGTTAAAAAATATGACTCCGAAAAAATTGTCATCGGCGAAGTCTGGGAAGATGCCTCCAATAAAGAAGCCTACGGCATCAAAAGAAGTTATCTGTTAGGCCATCAGCTCGATTCCGTGATGAATTACCCCTTCCGCGAAGCTATCATCAATTATATCAAAGGCATGAACAGCCGCGATTTCCAGACAGGTATCATGACCATTCTCGAAAACTATCCGAAAGCGACTGTCGATGTGCTCATGAATTTTGTATCGACTCACGATATTGAACGCGCTATCAACCGTTTCGGCGGCGAAAACTGCGATGACAAGCCAAAAGACTGGATGGCCGAACGCTATCTCAATGAATGGGAATACCGCCGCGGAAAAGCCATGCTCCAAGCCGCTATGGCACTGATGTTCTTTCTCCCTGGTGTTCCCAGCATCTACTACGGCGATGAAGCCGGCTTGCAGGGCTATAAAGACCCCTTCAACAGAAGATGCTATCCGTGGGGTCACGAAGATACTGAACTTATCGCCTATACCAAAGAACTCGGCAGAATCCGCAAGGCTTACAAAGTCTTCAAAAACGGAAGAATGCAGTTCCTTCCTGCGCAGGATGATGTCATGTCCTTCGCCAGAACACAGGATTCCGCCGGTGTTGACGTTCAGATTTATGTCAACCGCTCCCAGCATGAACAGCAGGTCGCTTTCCAGCCCTGTCATGAAAATTATACTGTCGATAAAATCGAACATGGCATTCTGGAAGATAATCTTGTTAAACTTCCGCCGTTTGATTATGCTGTCATTGTCTGTCGGAATCCCGATAAAATCAGAAAATAATCCATCACAAAAAAAGCACTTTGCTCCGAGCAGAGTGCTTTTTAGTTATATTTACCATAAAATCAATCTGGAAAATATTGTTTCTTGACATTTTCTACAAAATATGCTATCATAAATATGTAATCACGTGATGCATCTATCAAATCTACTATTTCACTCGGAAAGGAGTTTTCACTCATGCAGAAAAGAAAATTTATCGCCGGACTCTGCGCTCTGCTCATGGCATGTTCTGCCGGAGCGGTATCTGTTCCCGTTCATGCCGCCGCGGCGGAAAATTCCGTCAGCAGTTCCGCGCAGAAGGATGCTGATGAAGTCGTTGCTCTCATCAATCAGGAACGCGCCGCACAGGGACTGCATCCGCTCAAAGCCGTTCCCGTTCTGAATCAGGCCGCTGAAATTCGCTCTCAGGAGCTTGTAACGGCCTTCTCCCATACCCGTCCGGATGGAAGAAGCTGTTCTACCGTTCTCGATGATACCGGCATCTCATGGCGCACAACCGGCGAGAATATCGCCTACGGCTACTCCTCCCCGAAAGCCGTTATGGATGGCTGGATGAACTCCGCCGGTCATCGTGCCAACATTCTGAACGCGGATTTTGATTCTGTCGGAGTCGGGGTTATTTCTCAGAACGGTGTTCTGTACTGGACACAGATTTTTACAGGCGGTGCGGAATATCAGGATACTTATCAGCCGGAAATCGTTCCGGAAACGACCGTTACTGTTCCGGAAACTAAGGAGAATTCTTCTGCTCCGTCCGGTATCTGCATCGGGGATTCCTGCTTTGACTGTATCGGAACGGACTGCACCAATCCGCAGAATCTCCTTGAATGCCTCACCGGAAACTGCGCCGATGGCAACTGCAATACACAGGATATTCTCTCCTGCCTCACCGGAAACTGCGCCGATGGCAACTGCAATACACAGGATATTCTCTCCTGCCTCACCGGAAACTGCTCCGATGGCAATTGCAACACACAGGATATTCTCTCCTGCCTCACCGGAAACTGCTCCGATGGTAACTGCAATACACAGAATATTCTGTCTTCTCTCGCCGGAAACTGTGCAACAGGAAACTGTAATAATCTACAAGGCTTATTACAGAATTTCTGCAAATAAATGCAAATCCTCCTGATAATAAACTCCCTGAACCAGCCATTCAGGGAGTTTGTTTCTGTTGCTTTTCGAGCTCTCTGTTCTTCTTCGAGAAGGGACATCCGCAGAAATCCTGCCGATACAGACAGTATTCCCTCGACAGTTCGATAGAACGCTTATAGCCTTCTTTCTTCTTGAAATCTGTCGGAAGCCATGACACACCCTTTTCCTCGGCAATCCCGAAACCTGTCGTATTGATGAACGGCGCATCCTTATGAGGACTGAGTGTCAAAGTCGTGGCGAAATATTCAGCATTCAGTTCAAGAGCCTTTTCCGCTGTCTTTTCCAGACGCATCGCAATACACTTCTGACAGCGGATACCCCGTTCCGGTTCGTCCGGAAATTCCTTCGCGAAGGCAAGAAATTTTTCCGGTTCGTAATCGCCTTCGATAACCTCAATCCCCATCGCCGGAGGAAATTCCTGTACAAAGCGTTTCAGTTCCGATAACCGGTACTGATATTCTGTTTCCGGAATGATATTCGGATTGTAGAAATATAACTTGATTTCCGCCTTTTCAGCGATTTTTTCAAGACACGCGCTCGAACACGGCGCACAGCAGGCATGTAATAACAGACTAGGCTTTTTCTGATTCAGTATCTCCTGCATTTCGGCTTCATAATTGCGTTTCTGCATGATTTTAATGGTCTCCTGTAAATTCCTCATACACTTCCGGTTCGGTGACTTCATCAACAGTGATGTTATTATAGCGCGTTGTTTCCAGATAGGCTTCTGTTCCTTCTGTAATCGCCTGCGCTAAATCTTCGATGTGATTCAGAATCCAGCGCGAAGTCGTCAGATTATCATGAAATTCGACTTCCAGCAGACAGCACGGGCTGACATTATTGAAAATTTCATACAAATCACGCTGATACTGGTCTTTGACACCTCTGTCATCGGTCGGCGTGACAGCGGCTACCCGATTATAGATATTTTCAGCAAGCGCGAGACTCCCGACAATATCGGAATTATAGAAACATTCCGTTCCCTCGCCTGTTCCAGATTCGCCGCTCGAATTACTATGAATCGCCACATAAGCACCGCATCTGAGTTTGTTCCCCTGCTTGACCTTCGCCGGAACGTCATCATCTTCACCGCAGATATATACCTGAATTCCATCTTCTTCCAGTTTCGTCTTGACACGGCGCGCAATCATCCACATGGCCTTTTCTTCGGTGATATTCTTATCACAGGCATAAAGATTATCCTCCTGCGTGGACGGGCTGAGAAATACTGCCATAGAGTTATCAATTTCTTCTTCTGTTGTCGGCTGAGTCTCGGCAGGCTGCGTTTCCATTGTGCTGACGGGGTCAGCATCGGGTTTCTTTAACTTTTTCGCACAGGAACTGATACCCGAAATTATCAGTATCAGCAGAAGAATCAGAACTGCAAATGCTCCTGCAATTCTGTCCCATCTTGCGCGCCTGCGGAGTTCCGGCCAAGTTTCTTTTTTTTGCATACTCCACCTCTTTTTATCCTGATGTCAGATATATAAACATATAAACTAATTATACAACAGAATCCGGCAATTGTCAACTCCATTCGGCAGAATGTCATCAATTTCCTGTATGCATTGCCTGATAAATCTGATTCTTCGGAATTCCTGTTTCCTTCGCGGAAAGCTTCGCCGACGCGGAAGAACTCATCCCCTCTGAAAGATAACGCTCCGCAAGGGCAACGGCATCCTCCAGCGTGAAAGCTTCTGCCTGCCTCTGAACGCCATCCAGAACAAGAACATATTCCCCTCTGGGAGCTTTATCAGTATAATACTGCACGGCTTCGGCAAGCGTCATCCTGAGTACTTCTTCATGAATTTTTGTCAGTTCCCGACAGAGTGAAATTTTTCTTCCGGAATCTGAAATTTCAGCTAAATCGGAAAGCGTTTTACAAAGCTTATGCGGTGCTTCATAGAGAACTGCTGTTCTGAATTCTGATTTTAATTCTTTCAGCATCTCGGAACGCTGTTTCTTTTCGACAGGCAGAAAGCCATAAAATACAAACTGTTTTGCCGAACCTCCGCAGACTGATAAAGCCGTTATCACCGCACTCGGCCCAGGGACAGACTGTATCGGAATTCCTCTTTCACGGCAGATTTTCACAAGTTCTTCCCCAGGGTCGGAAATACATGGCATTCCGGCATCGGTGACAACAGCACAGTTCTCCCCTGCCTGAATCCGGTCGGCAATGTGATGCATCACCGAATCGGTACTGTGTTCATGACAGCTGACCAGTTCCGTCTTAATCTCGAAATGTGTCAGCAGTTTTCGGGTCACGCGCGTATCTTCCGCCGCGATGAAATCTACTTCTTCCAGCACTCTGAGCTGTCTGAGCGTCATATCCTCCAGATTTCCGATAGGTGTGCCCGTGACATATAAAATACCGCTCATGCGGATTCTCCTTTCTGATATAAACTCTCGGCCTGTTTGGTAAGTCTGCCGTTTTCATACATGATAAAAGGCTTTTCCATTTGCAGAAATCGCTTTCCGTCCCTGCGCCCCTCCAGCAGAAACAGCCACGGCATATCCTGCGCCGTTCGGGAAACAAACTGTAACCGCTTCGGTTCGATACGCGCCTCACGCATCGCACAGATATAATCCGGAAGTCGCTCCGGACGGCCGCAGATACAGAGCCTTCCGCCGGATTTCAAGAGTTCCGATGCTTTCTGACATATATCCTCCGGCGTGCAGAATACCCCGTGACGGGCAATCCTCTGCGCTTCGAGTTCAGCTTCAAACCCCGAACCGCATGGCTGATACGGCGGATTACAGATTATCAAATCGAAATCCTTCTCCTCCGGACAGAAATCTTTTAAATCACTGCAAACCGGAATGATATGTTCCACATGACTCAGCGCGATTCCGGCTCGGAGCTGTTCGATGGCCTGTTCCTGAATATCAACAGCATAGATGATTTTCGGCGGACGGGATTTCTGCATCAGCAGAGGGATGATGCCGCATCCCGTGCCGAATTCGCAGACTTTATCTTTCTGCTTGTATCTGGAAAAATACGTCAGCAGAAAGGCATCCGTGCCGAATCTGTGCTCCTGTGATGTACAGACAAAAATATTTCCGCCGATTGGCTCTTGCTTGAAATTCATGAAATCCTCCTCCGGACAAAAAGAAGCCGCCGCAAAGGACAGCTTCTTTGGATGTATTGATTGAAATCAGGATTCTGCAACAGGTGTTGTCGGGTCAGTAATTTCGGCATCTGCCGGAACAGTTTCTGATTCTTCGGCTTCTGTTTCAGCGGCAGATTCTTCCGGTGTTTCTTCAGAAGTTTCCTGTGTTGCTTCTTCGGAAGTTTCCGGAGCTTCTTCTGTTGTTTCCTGTGTATCTTCCTGCTGGTCAATATCTGTATTCTTTCTGAGCTGAATCCAGTCGAAGATATTGACAACACCATCACCATTGACATCCGCACCCTTGAACTGTGCTTCGGTGATAGCCTTTCTGCCGTGCAGATAGTTGCCGAGCGTGTCCAAATCGACAGGTTCAGGCTTCACGATACCGCCTTCGCCGTTGATTCTGATGGTGTTTTCCTTGCAGAATTCCTGAATTGCAGGAGATTCGCTTACAATATTGACATTTTCATCTACAGTCGGAATGACACCTTCGCCATAACCGACCGCATATTCGCCGACTTTCTCAACAGATGCCGGAATTTCGACTTCTGTCAGAGAAGAACAGCCTGCCAGTGCATAACCGTCAATTCTGGTGACAGTTTCCGGAATCGTGAGCATTTCGAGAGATTCACATCTGTATAATACATGATTGCTGAGTTTTTCCAGACCTTCGGGAAGATTGATTTCCGTCAGGGCGGTGCATCCGGCAAAGCTCCAGATACCCAGTTCACTCATACTGCCCTCGAATACAGCAGATGTCAGTGAAGTGCAGTTATAGAACGCATAACTTCCGATGGACTGCACACTTGCAGGAATTATGATATTCTCCAGAGATTCGCAGTCATAGAATGCATACACACCGATTTTTTCCACATTCTCCGGAATGGTGATGGCCGGCAGACTTCTGCACTTGCAGAATGTATATTCATCGACAGAAGTGATTCCGGTCGGAAGATTGATGCTTTCCAGTGCTTCACAGCCATAGAACGCATAACTTTCAATTCTGGTTATGGATTCCGGCAGAGTCACTGTTTTCAGAGCGTTACAGCCATTGAATGCATTTCTTCTGATTCTTGTGATAGAATCCGGAATGACAACATTTTCCAGTGCGTGGCAGTCCTTGAAAAGTTCGACTTCGATGTTCTCCATGCCGGAAGATAATGTCACATCACGCAGATACAGACAGTTATTGAATGCACCTTCGCCGATATTCTCAACCGTATCCGGAATCACAATTTCTTCCAGAGCAGAGAGTTCAAACGCATGGTCACGGATTCTGGTGACACTTGCAGGAATATTGACCGTTTTCAGCGCACTGCACTGATAAGCAATCTTATCCGGAATTGTGGTGACACCTTCTGCAAAACTGAGTGTTTTCAGGTTAGTACAGGTCGTAAAAATATAACCTCCGAACGAAGTGACATTGCTCGGAACGGTAACTTCCGTCAGAGCCGTGCAGAATGCAAATGCTTCTTTTCCGATGTTGGTCAGAGTATCCGGCAAATTAATCGCTTTCAGAGCGGTACAGCTCTCGAATGCGCCTTCTGCAATGTTTGCCACATTTTCCATACCGGAAACTTCTTCCAGATTCGTGCAGTTACAGAACGCATACGCACCGATTTTGCTGACAGTATCCGGAATAGTGACTTTCTTCATCTGGCATTCTTGGAATGACTCCGGATAAAGTACCTGTACAGGGAAATCATTGCTTCCGTCATTCATCGTTGCCGGAATGGTGATTTCTTCCGCAGTCGTGTTATTACACTTGATAATCTGGACATAGCCCAGCTGGACATACTGAATCGTATAGTCACCGACTTCGTAATATTTGCCGCTGTTCCAGTTGGATTCGACAGCCGAACTCATCGCCTGTGCGGTCAGCGGACGGATGATGCCGGTGGTTTCGAGTGTGGGCGCAGTTCCGGCGAACACCATCGCGAATGCGAGGATACCGGCGGCCATTCTGTTCATCTTCATAATAAAAACCTGCCTCTCTAAAATATAAAAAATTTTTCAGAATCTATTTATAAATCCAGCCCCTCTGCAAAACTTATAAATATAATCTTATTATACAGTATCGCATACACATTTGTCAAGTATTTCAGTGAAAAAAGAGAAATTTTATTTCGGGTCAGGTCATACTGTAATAATAAATTTTGATGATAGCATTATCCGCGAATTCATCGCCCTGTACAAAATCGGTTACGCCGTTGACGGAAATATCGAATACTTTTCCGGATTGCAGTACTCCGTTCAGAAGATTACCGGATTTGGCCTCTACAGTTACGTTTGTAAAACCGGCATCCTGAAACTGATTTCTGACGATTTCAAAGTCTTTTCCTTTCATATTCTCGGAAGAATCCGGCATGGAAAGCATCTTGATTTCTTCGAGCGTTTCGCCTTCCGGAACGGTTTCCGCCTGATGTTCGGTAATGTCGATTTTCAGCTTGTATTCGTTCATGATTTCGGCATTGGCAAAGAGTGTTTCAAGGACAAGTTTCGCATTCTGGGAGACTTTGTTATAGAAATCAGGATTCTGTTCTAATTTCTTTTCCTGTTCCTGTTTGAGCTTGCTGAGTGATTTGGTATATTCTTCCAGAGAAATACTCCCCAGAAGGGATTTCTTCACACCGTAGAATTTAAAGCTTTCCATATCCAGCTCATGGGAAAGAATTTCCGGTTCAGGCAGAGTGATATGTATTTTTTTGTTATCATTATCAATTTCGTCATACTGAATCTTAGATAAATCAATTCCGGCCTGAATCGTGCCGTCATAGCTAAATACATAGATTTCTTCCGCAAACTTGATTTTTGAAAATAATTCCCTGTAATCCGAAATTTCAGATGCATTGGTGTAGAAATATTCCATCGAAACAAGCTTGCTCGCCTCCTGAAATAATTCTTCGAGTGTCTCCTGACGGAGTTCTATTTTTTCGGGTGCAACCGTCTCGATGATTTCTTCTATCATCTCCCGAACCGGATGTTCCTGTTCGGCTTCTTCCTGCGCCTGATGCAGTTCTTCACTGACGGAAATCACCTGTTTTTTGGAATTCTGCATCATCACGAAAAGAACCCCCACGGCAACTGCCAGTATCACGATGATAACAACTAAAATTTTCTGCATAATATTCCTCCCGAATTTTTTTAAAATTATTCTTCATCCTGTAAAATTTTCGGTGCTTCGGCATTGAGTTCAGCAAGTTTCTGATTTTTTCTTTCAATTCTGTATTCACGGCTTTCGAGAAAATTCCATACCGCAAGAATCAAAACCAGAAAAGCCGGAAATACTATCGGCAGAATTCTGTCCTGATATAATTCACTTACCGGCTTCATACTTTCCCCGATGCCCGAAAAATTCTGGTCTGCATAATTACAGAACTTTTTCAGCACACTCATACAGCAGACTGTTCCGGCAATATCCGGAATCAGGGCAATCAGATTCAGCATATAAAATTTTGTTTTTTTTCCGATAAAGCACAGCATCACCGCGATGAAAATCAGCCCTGCGCCCAGAAACATCCAGAAACTGTAAACCCCGAAAAATTCCGGATAATTCCCCTCCCTGACGTTGTATTTCCATCCCGATGCCGAAAGCATTGCCATCCCCCCGAATATCACCGCCATTATCAGCAGAAGTATTTCCAGACAGATTCTGATAAATTTTTTCATAAATTTCCCCTTCTGTATTTTATTCACTCTGATAAATCCGTTCTGTCCGGCGATACTAACTCTGTGCATCTCCATGCACAGAAAGCAGGTGAATCCTTGAACATTCACAGAATTATCAAATCCGGAATTCTGGCTCTGAGTGCCGTGCTCTGTACCCAGCCGGTATGCAGAGCGTTTTATTATGCCGGACATCTGGCCGATTCCTATTATGTAACAGCCGGCGAAACGCTCGAAGTTTCCCACTGTATCGGCGCACTGCCGGCCTCCGGCATGGCAGTATCGGCCACTCAGCTGAAATTATTCGGCATCTTTCCGGTGAAGGAAGTCTCCGTACAGCCCGCGGAAGAAGTCATGCTTGTGCCGTGCGGTCAGCCGTTCGGAATGCGGATGCTGATGGATGGCATTATGGTTATCGGCTTCGGAGAAGTCGAAACTGAAACAGGCGGATGCTGTCCGGCCGTTTCGGCAGGCATCCGCGAAGGCGATATGATTACTGCCGTCAATCACGAAACGCTGACCTGTGCGCAGGATTTCCGCGCGATTGTCACCGAATCCGGCGGTGACAGCCTTGACTTAACCATTCAGAGAGATAATCTCTCTTTAGAACTGTCACTTTCGCCGGCATATTCCCTGACAGCGGACTGCTGGCAGACCGGAATCTGGGTGCGTGACAGTACTGCCGGCATCGGCACGATGACGTATTATAACCCCTCTGACGGCAGTTTCGGGGGACTCGGACACCCTATCTGCGACCCTGATACCGGTGAAATCATCCCGCTCGGCAGAGGAACAGCCGATGCTGTCACCATCAGCGGAGCTGTCCGCGGTCAGGCCGGAAACCCAGGTCAGCTACAGGGTTATTTTTCCGCAGAATCTCCCATCGGTGTGCTTGACAGCAATCAGGAATCGGGCATTTTCGGACATCTGCAAGAGCCTGTCACGAGCTTTCCGACCGTGCCTATGGCTCTGAAACAGGAAATCACGCTCGGAGAGGCGGTCATCCTCACTACAGTACAGGGCAGTGAACCGCGCCCCTATTCCGCAGAAATCACGGCTATCGACTATACCGACAGCACCCAGAATATGATAATCAAAATCACTGATGAGGAACTTCTTGCCTGTACGGGAGGCATTGTGCAGGGCATGAGCGGAAGTCCCATCCTCCAGAACGGAAAACTCATCGGCGCGGTGACGCATGTTTTTGTGAGCGACCCTTCCACTGGCTACGCCATTTTTGCGGAAAGCATGTATCATCACGACTGAAAACGGGCTGCCGGACAGCAGCCCATTTTTCAAGCCAAATCAGTCATACAAATATCTATATAAGAGAATATTCTCCTTCTTCTACAAAAGCAGCAATAGCTTCCACCGCTGCCCGTTCGTCAATACCTTTCGCAGTGATGCGGATTTTTGTCCCAGCTTTCGCATAACTCAGTGAATATTTTTTATCATTCTCCACATCCAGCACTTCAATCCTGACCTGAGAGAGAAACTTCCGACTTTTCCGGATAATTCCCATTCTGAGAGTCGGAAGTGTATAAATATTCCTGTTCACAACTGTTACAATCTTACTGAACATGTTCTTTCCTTTCTATTGACCGAAAATCTGAAAAAAGGGCTGCCCTGCGGCAGCCCCCGATGTGTTATGTTGTTTGCTTATCTGCTTTCGTCACTGAAGCCGCTTTCAACGAGTTCTACCAGTGCTTCAACAGCTGCCTGTTCATCAGCACCGTCAGCAATGATACGAATATCAGTACCGCCGACAATGCCAAGAGACAGAATACCGAGCAGGCTCTTTGCGTTTACACGGCGTTCTTTCTTTTCAATCCAGATAGAGGACCGGAATTCATTGGCCTTCTGGATGAAGAACGTAGCCGGTCTTGCGTGAAGACCTACCTGATTCTGAACTGTCACATCTTTTACAAACATATCAAAACTCTCCCATCTTTGCATATTACTACAGTATTGGATTTACCTCTGCATACTGTTATTATACATGCAAAAACAGATTTCGTCAACTGTTTTTTCAAATATCGAGACAATTTTCGGAAAAATTCTACGCATTGTTAAAATCCATGCCTGAAACAAGCCTTAGTCTTTGTATATAATCACAAATAGATTTCATCAATACGGCTGTGAAATATCCTGTCCGCAACAAACAAAATTCAACAGAAAATTCTGTGCACTGTGCAATAAAAAAACAGGTTTGGTGTCGGAACATGTCGGGTAAGTTGTGAACAAACTTTTAATAGCCGTTCGGCGAGTTCCGGCCGTAATTCGGGTATCCGTTCCGGCCGGAGGAAAAAATAATAATACAAACTGTACATTTATGGATAAAGATTCGGGTCAGCACCGCCGTTCTGCATCCATGCGGCGAGGGTTTCCACGGCCTCCTGTTCGTCATCGCCTTCGGCAGTGAGCGTGACTTCCATACCGGCGCAAAGTCCCATAGACAGGACTGCAAGAAGGCTCTTGGCATTCACCGAGCGTTCGCCGTTTTCAATGCGCAGAGACGAACGATAGGAATTTGCTTTCTGAATAAAAGAAACATCCGGTTTTTTCCTCAGAGGATAATTTCTTAATATAATAACATCTTTGGAATACATAACGCGCTCCTTTCTTAATGACAAAACAGCGGACAGCATGGTCATTTTGGTTTATGTTCCTGTTGTGCGAGCCATGCGGCATACATATCGGGACGTTTTTCCTTTGTGATTTCGAGACTTTTCTGATGTCTCCATCGGGAGATGTTCAGATGATGGCCGGAAAGCAGAACTTCCGGAACGGATTCCTCTTCCCATACTTCCGGACGGGTATACTGCGGATATTCCAGAAGGCCGTTGAAATGGCTTTCCTCCTCGAAGCAGACTGCCGCCGGAAGGACTCCGCCGCACATACGGGCAACGGCATCGGTCAGCACGAGCGCGGGAAGTTCTCCACCGGTCAGGACATAATCCCCGATGGAAATTTCTTCATCAATGATTTTATCCAGAACACGCTGGTCAATGCCTTCATAGTGACCGCATAACAGAAATAGATTCTCCTGCTTTGACAGGCTGACTGTCTTCTGCTGGGTCAGGACACTGCCTTTCGGAGACAGATAAATGCTGTACGGCCTTGTGCCGAGCATATCGCTGACAGCTGTCCAGCATCTGTAAATCGGCTCGGCCTGCATCAGCATCCCCATACCGCCACCGTAGGGGGTATCATCCACGCGCCGATGCTTATCGAGCGTATAATCCCGTATATTGTGACAATGCACCTCAATCGCGCCGGATTTCCGCGCTCTGCCGATGATGCTTTCCGACAGCACCGCTTCGCACATCTCCGGAAAGAGTGTTGCAATATCAATCCGCATCTTCAAACAATCCTTTCAGCGGCCGGATTCTCATGATGCCTTCTTCCAGATTGGTTTCTATCACCACATCCGGAATCGCGGGAGCGAGATATTCGTGCTTTTCTTCCTCGTTCCAGATTTCATACACATCATTTGCGCCTGTCTGCATCACATCCCTGAGCATACCCCATACTCTGCCGGTATCGGCATCGATGACTTTCAGGCCGATTAAATCCTGAATAAAATAACTGCCTTCTTCCAGCTCGACATCATCCCTGTCCATGTAGAGAATTTTCCCTTTCATAGCTTCGGCCTGTTCGCGGGTATCGCAGTCCTGTAATTTCATGATAATCAAATTCTGCTGGATTCTGGCATTCTGCACCTGAACCGCCTGACGGCCGTTCTTATCCAGATATAATTCCTCAAAAGAACACAAAAACGCCGCATCGTCACACCAAGGATAGACTTTCAATTCCCCGTGAAGACCATGGACGTTTGTGATTTTACCAATTTCTAAAAAGCGTTTCTGTTTCATAAAAAGCCCTGCTCCGTTCAGCCGATTTCTACGGCGATGGAATCCATGCCTTTTCTGGATGCACCGGAACGCATGATAACTCTGATTGCTTTTGCAATTCTGCCCTGCTTGCCGATAACTCTGCCCATATCGTCTTCTGCCACATGCAGATGGAACACAATCACGCCTTCTTCATTAGGTTCATCCTGAGTGATTTCAATTGCATCCTTATTTTCCACCAGTCCGGATACAATCGCGTACAATAATTCTTTCATGCTGAAAAATCCTTTCTGAAATGCCATTCTTTCCCCGTCTGCACAGCAAACGGGGATTCAGGCAGTCCGATTAAAGAATACCCTCTTTTTTCAGGAGATTCTTTACAATATCAGTCGGCTGTGCGCCCTTCTTCATCCAGTCTTTTGCCTTATCTGCATCAATCTTGACAACAGAGGGTTCTTTGGTCGGGTCATAGTAGCCGATTTCGTCAATGCTTCTGCCGTCTCTGGGGAAACGGGAATCTGCAACAACAACACGATAGAAAGGAGCTTTCTTCGCACCCATTCTTCTCAGTCTGATTTTTACTGCCATTTTTTTCACCTCGCTATTTATAAATTAAAATCTATCTTCAAGCAGAATTTTCTGCATTGAATGCGTTATTTATTTTTTGGCTTTTTTCTTGCCTGCCGCGGCATCGAAATTCATGCCGGCAACGCGATGTTTCATCTGCCGGAACATGGCTTTCTGTTTTTTGCCGTTTCCGGTGAACTGCTTCATCATTTTCTGCATCTGCTCGAACTGTTTGAGCAGTCTGTTGACATCTTCGACCTTCATGCCCGAACCTGCGGCAATTCTTCTCTTACGGGAAGGATTGATAATAGAAGGCTTGGCACGTTCTGCCGGAGTCATGGAAAGAATAATCGCTTCGAGACGGTCAAACTGTCTGTCATCGAGCGCGGCTTCATCAACCTTGTCACCGCCAGGGAGCATAGATACAATGCTCTTGAGTGAACCCATCTTCCGGATTTGCTTGAGCTGGTCAAGCAGGTCACTCATATCGAAACTCTGAGTCTGGAATTTCTTGGTCATCTTTTCGGCACTGCTGTGGTCGATAACGCTTTCTGCACGTTCAATCAGCGTGAGCACATCGCCCATTCCCAGAATTCGGGAGGCCATGCGCTTCGGATGGAAACGCTCGAAATCATCCAGCTTTTCGCCCATACCGATGAATTTAGTCGGCTTACCGGTAACTGCCAGTACGGACAGTGCCGCACCGCCTCTGGTATCGGAATCGAGTTTCGACATCAGCACACTGTTGATACCCAGTGCATCATCAAAGGCCTTTGCCACGTTGACAGCATCCTGACCGGTCATGGCATCGACAACAAGCATGATTTCATCCGGTTCGGTATTCGCCTTGATGTTCTGGAGTTCTTCCATCAGCTCCGTATCAATATGGAGTCGTCCGGCGGTATCCAGAATGACAATATCATGACCGTAGTCCTTCGCATAGCGGACAGCCTGCTTTGCGATAATCACAGGGTCAATCTGTCCCATCTCGAACACCTTGACACCGGCTTTTTCGCCGACAACCTGCAACTGCTGAATGGCCGCCGGTCTGTAAACGTCACAGGCCGCAAGCATCGGCCGATGGCCTTCTTCTTTCAGATACTTCGCAAGCTTGGCAGAATGTGTGGTCTTACCAGAACCCTGCAAACCGCACATCATGATAACTGTCGGAGGCTTGGACGAAATATTGATTCTTTCGTTATTATTGCCCATCAGGTCGATAAGCTCATCATTGACGATTTTCACGACCTGCTGTGCAGGGGTCAGGCTGGAAAGCACATCTTCACCGATGGCCTTTTCCGAAACCTTTGCCACAAAATCCTTGACAACCTTATAGCTGACATCGGCTTCCAGCAGAGCGAGCTTGACTTCGCGCATTGCTTCCTTGACATCACTCTCGGTGAGTCTGCCGTGAGATTTCAGTTTTTTGAACACATTGCTTAATTTTTCAGAAAGTCCCTCAAAAGCCATACGGGGTCAGCTCCTTGTCACTGTTTTTATAATAACCGCAGACAATTTTCTGCAAGTTCGGTAATGCCTGAAATATTTTCCGTCCGGCAGGAATCCAGAATCTGTTCCAGACAAGTTCTCATCCGCCGGATGCGCTCTGCCATGCCGAGTTTCTGTTCTGTCTGCAAAAGCATCTGTTCGGAATGCCGGAGGCTGTCACTGACGGCCTGACGGGTAATGTTCTGCATCTGGGCGATTTCTGACAGAGAAAAATCTTCGTTATAGTATAATTCTGCAATGTCTCTCTGACGTTCTGTGAGCAGTTCGCCGTAGCAGTCGAGCAGAAGAACAAATTCCAGATTTTTTGCCATATCTGCACCTCGCTGACTGTAAAGCAGAATTACTTGACATTTTTCATGCCTTATACAGTATAGCATATTTTAAGCCAAAAGTCAAGAGAAAATTTTATTTTTCTTTCCGGCATTTTATCCTAAAACCATCTTGCAATTTATGATAAAATATGATATAATAAATAAAATATCACAAAGAAGGAGTTCTGCTATGCTGTTTGGTTATAAAATTGCGGCAGTCTGTGTCGCCAAACCTTATGAAGATGTTATCCGTGAATTTCTCGAATCGCTTCATAAAATCCTGACTCCCCAGCAGTGGCGGCTTTTTATCTATACGACCGGTTCGGAACTGTTCTGGAATACACAGGCTGACAAGGGGGAAAAAGCTATCTTTGATTTAATCCGGCCTGATTATGTGGATTTGCTGGTTGTAATTGCCAATACCATCAAGAGTCCGGAATCTCTCAAAGAACTCTGCGACCGTGCTAAAAACAACAATATTCCGCTGATTGTCATCAATGATACCGTTCCCGATTCGTGCAGTATTACGTTTGATTTTACCAAAGGCTTCGGAGAAGTTGTCCGTCATCTGATAACCTGTCACTCGATTACGGATTTTCATCTGATTGCCGGCATGAAAGACAATGCTTTCTCGGATGAAAGAATTGACATCATGCGGCGCGTTATGCAGGAATACGGCCTTTCCCTCTCTGACAGTCAAATCAGTTACGGAGATTTCTGGTCTGTTCCTGCCAGAGAAGCTACTGAAAAATTAATTCAGGAAAAGCATCTTCCGCAGGCCATCGTCTGCGCTAACGATACGATGGCGATTGCCGTCTGTACCACACTCGCCCAGCATCAAATCCGCGTTCCGGAAGATGTCATCGTTACTGGTTTCGATGGCATTGATTCTATCTACTACTCCATGCCGAAACTCACTTCCTGCAAATGCGATTATACAGAACTCGGCCGCGAAACTGCAAGACTCATTCTGGAACTGGAAAACGGCACACCTCTGCCGGAACATGTCACCCTCATACCGCACCCCGTCCTTCTGGAATCCTGCGGATGCAAACCCATTCAGATGAATGATACTGTCGATTTCATCAACAACCTCAATGACAGCTTTACCCGATTCCAGCGCGAAGGCGAAGACTTAAGCGGTATCTCCGCCAAAATCAAGGCCAGCGAAACCATTCAGGAAGTCGCCCAGTATCTCACTGACAACCGTCTTTACTATAATATGACCTGTA
This sequence comes from Oscillospiraceae bacterium, assembly GCA_017483405.1. Taxonomy (GTDB): domain Bacteria; phylum Bacillota; class Clostridia; order Oscillospirales; family Ruminococcaceae; genus UBA3855. Next base: position 17,776 of record JAFUWP010000327.1, read on the forward strand.
TGCTCAAAACAGAATGTATTGATGATTCCCTTGACCCACTGACTATCCATTCCGAAACAACCTTCGGAAAAGAATTATATATCCTTGCTGATACCGATGTTCCTTATCCTCCGGAACAGCTCATCATCCCTGCGGATGCGCTCATCCCCAGACTGAAAGTCTATCTGGATGCCGCCGTTCCTGCAATTTTTACTGCACTCCACGCGATTGATATTCCGCTGGGGTATCTCTGCTTTCACTTCGGCGACTTTTCCAAGCAGAATTATATCAAAATCAATCAGACGGCCATGTCACTGAGTTCTGCTCTGAGCGGTTTCCGGAACGCGCATTATCAGAAACATCTGCAAACTACGCTGGAGGCGATTTATCAGTTTGATTCACTGACCGGACTCTACAGCCGGAAAGCTTTTCATCTCCGGCTGGCTCATCTGCTCGAAGCTCAGAAATTCGATGCCCTGACACTTGTCCTCTGCGATTTGGACGGCCTGAAATATATCAACGATACGTTCAGCCATACCGAAGGTGATAACGCTATCGCCGTTTCCGCCAAAGCCCTAAAAAGTGCCTGCAAGAACGGCCTCTGTTGCCGTTACGGGGGCGATGAGCTTATCGGCCTGCTGACTCTCGATTGTGATGCCTCTCAAATCCGGAACGAAATTCAGTCCTATCTGGATGATTATAATCAGCATTCCGGAAAGCCTTATCAGGTATCCGCGAGCATCGGAATTTATACCGCCGCGGTGGAATCGTTTGAATCTATGTTTGAAAAGGCCGATGCCCTTATGTATGAAGAAAAAAAGAATAAACCTAACAGAAGAAAATAATATGAAAAAATATTTCTTCTTCCTGTTGCAGATATTCTGGTGTCTGCCGCAGAATCTGATTGGTTTGATATTGTTTTGTTTCTTTCATCTCCGGAAGGAACAGCATCATTTCTTCCGCGGTGCAATCGTCACCAGCTGGAACAGAGACTGCTGTACTTCTGTCGGATGCTTCATCTTTATGGACAGAACCTCTTTCCGCCGGAACAGAGGATTACTCCTTCATGAATATGGCCACACAATTCAGTCCTGCATTCTGGGATGGCTGTATCTGCCGGTGATATTTCTGCCTTCGGTGGTATGGTTTTCCGTTCCTGCGCTGAACAGATTCCGCAAAAAGAAACACTATTCCTATTACAGATTCTATACAGAACGCTGGGCGAATCACCTCGCTGAAAGATTCTGCAAAGAAAGACCCTTCCGATAAAAAACAGTGCCATCCTTCACCGGATGGCACTGTCATTTTTATCTTATTTCAGAATCAGTCATTCTTCTTCTTGGTTACGAGGAGAGATGCTACTGCTGCGGCGGCTACTGCACCTGCAACGGCCGGAATGTTCACATCACCAGTTTTCGGGGATTCTGTAGAACCGGATGTGGTCTTAGCAGTTGTTGTGGTTGCCTTTGTGGTAGCAGTTGTGGACTTCGTTGTAGAAGTTGTTGTTGTCGTTGTAGATTCAGATTCAGTAGATGCTTCTGTTTCTTCGGGAGTTTCTTCTACAAACTTATCGAATGCCAGTCCGGAAACTGTAAAGTTTACACTCAGAGTCTTCCAGCCTGCGAAATCTTCCGGATTGATGATTTTATAGCTGTAATCACTGGAATCAGCCAGTTCAGAGAGCACACCTTCGGTAGAATGTGCATCAGCAGGCAGCTTGGAAACCCACGGATTATAGATATTGGTACGAACTTCCTTTTCATCATCGCTGGATGTGTAGTTCTTCGCAATCAGGGGAATTTCCTTATCATCAGCTACAATGCTGTCGATAGTCAGAACCATTTCCGGATATTTTTCATAAGCATCATTCACGATAACAGCCATGAATTCTACACCGCTGATACCTTCTGCGATAGCATTTTCATCCAAATCAGCGGCAGTTACCTTTACAGTATAAGAACCGTTGCCGGTGATTTCTGTAAATGTCTGCTGTAAGCTGTCATCATCGCCGTTCTGGAATTTCGGCCACCAGCCGCCGTCAACAAAGTTCAGATAAGACTGACCTACAACGATTTTTTCAGCAGCGGCTTCTGTTGTTTCTTCAGCAGAAGTTTCAGTGACTTCTTCTGTTTCGGTTTCTGCTTCTGTTTCTGTAGGAGTTTCGGCCTCCATGCCGGAAACGGTGAATTCTACAGACAGTGTTGTCCAGCCTGCGAAATCTTCCGGATTGATGATTTTATAGCTGTAGTCGCTGGTATCGCTCATATCGGAGAGCTTGCCTTCTGCTGTATGTGCATCAGCAGGGAGCTTGGAAACCCACGGATTATAGATATTGGCGCGCATTTCTACTTCATCATCGCTGGATGTGTAGTTTTTGGCAGTCAGGGCAATTTCCTTGTCATCTGTCTTGATGCTGTCAATCGTGATTGCCATATTCGGATATTTTTCATAAGCATCATTGACAATCACCGCCATGAATTCCACGCCGCTGACACTTTCTGCGATAGCATCTGCGCCGAGGTCTTCGGCAGAAACAGTTACTGTATAAGTACCATCACCGGTGATTTCGGTAAATTCCTGCTTTAAGCTGTCTTCTTCGCCGTTCTGGAATTTCGGCCACCAGCCGCCGTCAACAAAGCTCAGATATGCGGAAACAGAATCTGTGCTTGCTTCTGCTGCATCCTCAGCGAATGCTGCTGCCGGAATACATGCAGACATACATGCTGCGATTGCAGTCAGTGCTGCTGTCATCTTTTTGAAATTCATAAAAATTCCTCCTTGATATAGATTTATAGATATTTGCTTTTTCAGAATTGCATTTATTATAGCATAAAAAACGATACAAGACAAGAATTTCTGAAATTTTTCTGTTATCTGCACAAAAAAACGCTCTCAGATTTGGCTATTCTCATATAGTTTCATCAAAAATTCCGGTAGAAATATAACGCTCACCGCCATCCGGAAAAAGCACCAGAATATTTTTATCCTGATATTCCAATTTCTGGGCGAGTTCCGCCGCCGCGCAGGCCGCCGCACCGGATGAAATTCCTACAAGAAGTCCCTCCGTCCGTGCGAGCTGACGGGTCATGGATGCGGCCTTTTCATCCGTCACCCGAATCACTCTGTCATAAATCTCTGTATTGAGCGTATCGGGAACGAATCCTGCACCGATGCCCTGAATCTGATGCATCCCAGCCGGACAGCCGCTCAGAACAGCCGAACTTTCCGGCTCAACCGCGATGATTTCAATTTCCGGCTTTTTACATCGCAGATATTCCCCTACGCCGGAAATTGTTCCGCCTGTACCGATTCCGGCAATAAAAACATCTATCTGGCCGTCCATATCCTCCCAGATTTCCACACCGGTTGTCTTCCGATGACAGGCCGGATTCGCCGGATTCACAAACTGCTCCGGAATGAAACAATTCTCATGTTCCCTCGCGATTTCATAAGCCTTTGCGATTGCGCCCCTCATGCCTTCCCCCTTCGGTGTCAGACAAAGTTCCGCACCGTAAGCCCGAAGAAGTTTTTTTCGTTCCTGCGTCATATTTTCGGGCATGACTATCAGAAGCCGATACCCTTTCGAGGCCGCAAACATCGCCAGCCCGATGCCTGTATTTCCGCTGGTCGGCTCGACAATGACCGTATCCGGTTTCAGAAGTCCCTGCATTTCGGCTTCGGTGAGCATTGCCGCGGCGATTCTGTCCTTCACCGAACCGGATGGATTGCAATATTCCAGCTTTGCAAAAAGATGCGCCTTCATCTCCGTCCGTTCTTCGGTACGGGAAAGCTGTACTATCGGCGTTTTCCCGATACATTCTGTAATACTCTGATAAATACGCATGAAATCACGCCCCTTGTTCAGATATGCATTGCCGCCGCCTTGGTGATATAATCCAGATTCGGCACAAAAATATTCCCGTGTTCTGTTCCTTCCAACACTCTGCGGCCGTCACGGAAGGCGCAGAGCTTTGCCAGCGGATAACTCTGCCAGCCCTCATCTTCGTTCAGTATCTCCGTAGAGAATAAAATACTGTCCTGCTTTTGCAGATAATGCAGAGTGCCTCTCATATTCTTATGCACATAAAGCAAATCGCCGTCATAAATCAGCAGATTCAGCTTATTTCTGGGGGCAAGGGAAATCACGGTCTGTTCCACAATCCGGAATCGTTCTTCATCGGTCAGGTCACGGCCGGCGAGTGCAATTGCCTGATTGATTTCCTCTGTCAGATACAGAAAAATCCGTTCCGAATCGGTATCGCCCTGCTGTTTTTCGAGATATTTCGTCAGATTTCTGCCGGAATAAATCGTTCCGTTATGGACGAGCGTCCACATTCTGCCGGAACTGTCCGTTCCGTAATACGGATGACAGTTTTCCGGCTTGACAGAACCCACTGTTGCAAAACGGATATGCGCTATCGTGACATGCTGTTCCGGAAAATCGGAAAGTTTCTGCCGGAGCATTTCGCTGACACAGGCCTGACAGGGTTCTTTCAGATGCATCCGTTCCGTATTCTGTTCGTACATCATGCCCCATCCGTGCGGATGCCGCACACTGTGCGCAAAAAACAATTCCAGATATTCACGGATATTCTGCTTTTTTTCAGCAGAAAACCCCAGCAGTTCACACATCGGAAATCAGCCCCCTGACTTGTGATAAAATAAATTAAGAAACCAGCAGATTCAGAAATTCATCCTGTTTCAGATACCGTATCTGTTCGCTGGGTCTGCGGCCTTCCAGCTTTTTCTCCTGATAATCCAGCACTTCCAGAATATCGGGATATTCTGCGAATGTCCGGCGCATATCAGAAAGCACATTCTGTGCCCGTTCCAGAATCGGCCTGCCCTGAATCAGAACATTCTGCACCTGCAAGGATGCCGCCGCCTGATGATTCCGCACGGCCTGTTCCTGCAAATCCGGAGTAAACTCGAAATCCGCCTGCTGTGACAGATATACCAGCAGAATATGTGCAAATTCCAAATCTTTTCGGGAAATGCCAAGCGGTTCAAGCGGATTCAGGTCAAACATTCTCAGTTCAATATGATTGATACCGTTTTTCTTCAGAGATTCCAGACTGTTCTCCCCTCTGGGCTTGAGCCGGACGGGAAGATACAATTCCGCCGCGGAATATAATAATCCTTCTTTAATATATGCCTCAATGCTCTCGGTGTACTCCGGAACGGAATCATAATTCATACACGGAATAAACGAATTCCAGTAGCCTTTTCGGCTGCTGCGTTCGGATGCGTAATCCGAAAGCGTTGCCCCTGTAATCTGATGATGTGACAGCGTAATATTACTCACCGGACTTGCCGCCGTCAGCAGTACCAGAAGCCAGCTGTAGCTAAGTACCTGCTTTGCCAGTTTCAGATAAAACTGATTCTTGAATTCCTGAAACTCTGTCTGTTCCGGTTTCAGGGTTTGCAGATACTCATCCAGAAACGAAAAATTAAAATGAATTCCTGAAAAGAGCATTTTTCTCTTGCCGTATTTCTGTTCCAGATACTGCCGGTAACGGTTCTTTCCGGCACGGGAATCCTCACGGAAATACGCTACCGGAATTTCGTCCTCGCTGTCGATGTGCGGCGGATTGCTGAACAGCCACAGCGTTTCCTGCTGATGTTTCAGACAATTCCGCGCTTCTCTGTCGAGTCCCGATAAGGTTTCCAGCATATCGGCAATGCTGTGGCAGGGCGGTGTAATAATCTCCAGTTGATTTTCACAAAAATCCCGTTCCAGACATGCGCTCTCAAACGGATGCGGAGTCTGTGCAAGATGACCGTCTGCATCAATCCGGAGCGTTTCGCGTTCCAGACCGAATAATCCCTCGAACTGCTGATAATTTTTCATGCAAGCCAACTCCTTTATGTATTAATAATTCATATTAATCTGATAGGTTATATCAGAAATATTATAGCAAATTTTTCTTTGTTTGTCAAGACAGCCGCCGTTCCATAATATGGTATTTTGTCTTTTTTGCTATGCTGATTCTGTATTTTCAGCATTAAAAACAACTCTAAGTATAACAAAACAGCATTCTGCACAAATATGTACACAAAACTTCACAAAAGATTGTCATTCCAGAATATTGACGGAATGTCTCTTTTTTATTATACTAAAAATCAGCAGGGCTATGCCCAATTAAGGAGGATTTTTTTTACTATGGATTTTCAAACAATTGCCGCAATCGTTGCGGAACAGTTCGACATGGACATCGAAGATTTAAGCGAACATACCGATATTCTGGAAGATTTGAACGCGAATTCTATGGATGCAGTGGAATTAATCGTTTCTATCGAGAGCGCAACGGATATTAAAATTCCGGACGAAGCTGTCGATTCTATCCGCACTATCGGAGATATTGTCAATTATCTGGCCGACCACGCCGAAGACTGAAAAAAGGCAGAAATTTGCACTTGCATTTGTTTCCCGAATCTGCTATAATATTCTCAGAAAGGAAGGTGCTATTCTCATGAAACAGAAAAAAATTTCCGCACTCTGTACAGGACTCCTGACAGCCTGCCTCTGCGGTGCAAGTCTCAGCGTTTCCGCCTATACGCCTGATGATGTCGCCCAGAAAGCCAGAGAAGCCGGCTGGCCGGAAACCCTCATTCAGACAGGCTATAATCAATGGGCATCCGGTGAATACTCCCAAGCCGAACTGGATGAAGCTTATGACAGCGTGATGTCCTATAACGAACAGACGGAAGAATTTATCTATAATCAGTTCGGCATCGACCCCGATGAGGCCAGACAGAAACTCGCTGAAAAAGAAGCCCAGCAGGAAACCTCAGCCGAAACGCAGCCCGTTTCTGAAACAGCGCAGAATCCGGAAACAGATTCTTCTGCATCCGAAACCCAAGCCGAAACGCAGGCAGAAACTGCCCAGACATCAGAAAAATTCATCTCTGACAGCGAATTCATCAACATGAATATGGACGAGAAGAAAGAATATGTCAATTCCCTCAGCAGTGAGGAGAAAACAGAATTCATTTCTTCCCTCAGCACCGAAGCCAGAAACAGCATCATCAAACAGCTCCCGACAGAAGATAAAGTCGCTATCATGCAGAAATATATTGATACCGCCGGCACAATGGGCATGAATGTCACCGTTGATGAACTCACCGAAAAAGATATTTCTGTTACCGTGCGCAACAATGACGGCGTTGTCATCGACAAGGCCGAAGTCGGTGTCGTGATTGATGAAACCGGCATCTCCCATACAAAGCCCTTGATGGTGGCCGGTATCGGAATTCTGATTTCTGCGGCCGGATTCGGCTGGCTGTACTGGTATATCAAGCATACGGAACAGGATTCCTGACATCCGGAAAGGAGAATTCTATTGGCAGATAAAAAAAATAAAAATTCACTGCCGGTTTACCTTCTGACAGGAATTTTTCTGCTGATTCTGTGTATTGCTGTCTGTATCGGAGTGCTTATCAAGCCTTATGAAAAAGCACAGACGTATCTGAATATCCTGTTCATGGACCAGAATATGAAAATTGCCCCTTCTTCCGGCCTGAATGGTCTTGTCATCAAGGAAAATGACATCGAAACAACTCCCGTTTCTGATATTCCGGAAGAAGAACAGCATTTCTACGATAACGGCGAAATCATCCGGCCGGCCTTCGGCGAACAGTATGCCGTCCTCAAATGCGAAGCTATTTCGCTTTCCGTTCCGGTATACTGGGGGTCAACTCCCGAACTTCTGGAACGTGGTGCATGTCAGGCAAGCAGTTCCGCCGTCCTCGGCGAATCCGGAAACGCTGTCATCGATGCACATGTGAATACATTCTTTGCTGACCTCGATAAGCTCGAAATCGGAAATACTGTCGTTCTCTACACGAGTTACGGTATCTTCACTTACGAAGTATCCGAAAAAATCGAATTCCTGAACACAAATAAAAAATACGTTCTCCCTGCCGAGGATGACCGTCTGACACTCTACACCTGTCAGGCACAAGTACTCGGCACTTCCGATAACAGAACCGGTGCTGTCTGCACTCTCGTCAGCAAACAGTTCTACAATCCGGCAGAGGGGGCGAATCCATGACGAAAATCAGGCTCTATATTCCGAAAATTATTCTGACATTTCTGCTTGTGTTCCTGTGTATCGGAACGGAACTTTCCTTTCTGATACAGCATAATTTTCTGACCTACAAGGCATTTGAAACAGTCGCAAATCAGCAGGCTCTTGATGAAAAAGCCTATTCTGCTCTGGAGAGCTATTTCAAATCCAGAGCCAACAGCACCGGCATTCCGCCGGAAGTCTATCTGGATGCCATCACGCAGGAAGATATGAAACAGGGGATTCATTCCAGTATTTCATCGGCCTATGGTTATCTGTATCAGAATGTTACCTTTGGAAGTGGGTATGATGCAGACCCTCCCGTTCCTTTGATAATGGATTTCACAGAACTGGAAGTTTCTATCACAGAATTTTTTAATCAGTATGCAGATGAAAACGGCTATGAAAAAGATGAGGTCTTTCAGCAGAAAGTGCAGTCCGCAATTGACGAAGCCGAAACCAAAATTCTTTACACCGCAGATGTGTTCCGTTTCGGAACGATTTACGAACACGGCTGGCTTGCAAAGCTCCGGAAATTTCTGGATATTTTCAGAAAGCTCATGACGGTATTATGCATCGCATCGGCGGTGATTCTGCTTTGTCTGATTCTTTGCTGTAAAGGCAGATTTTCAGAACTTCTTTACTGGCTCGGCCTTATTGGTGTGATTTCCGGTCTGCTGATTTCTGTGCCGTGTCTGTATCTTCTCCGGACGGATTATTTTTCGGCTTTTGTCGTGAAGGATTTGCAGATTTATTCCGCTGTAACCGGCTATCTGCAATACATCACGAAACAGACAGGCATTGCATTTGCCATCATAGGCGCAGCAGGCATTATTTTCCTGATACTGTTTCCCTTGATTCAAAAAATATCTCATACAAATCAAACGACAGCAGAATAAAAACTGCTGTCGTTTTGCTTTTTTATTTCCAATCTTTTTCGCGAATCTGATTATAACAGATTTTTCCGCTGGTTGTTTTCGGGAGCGAATCCGCAAACGCGATGATTCTGGGGTATTTATATCCGGCAAGCCGTGCTTTCGCAAACTGCTTGATTTCTTCGCCAAGCGATTCACTCGGCTGATACCCTTTCCGAAGGACAACAGTTGCCTTGACAAGCTGACCGCGTTCGGCATCCGGTACACCCGTGACCGCACATTCCAGAACGGCTTCATGCTGAATCAACACGCTTTCGACTTCAAAAGGGCCTATCCTGTAACCGCTTGACTTGATGACATCATCCAGACGGCCGATGTAATAATAATAACCATCTTCATCATAATAGGCCGTATCGCCGGTATGGAAGATACCGTTTTTCCAGTAGCGGGCATTG
>JAFUWP010000328.1 GCA_017483405.1 Oscillospiraceae bacterium
AATTGCATAATTCTGCATTATTTCAGATTCCTTTCATAGCCGCATCCCTCTTTTTCGCAGACGAGCTTGCCGGATTTGCCGCCTTTCTGAAAGAGGGTGCTTCCGCACTGCGGACAGGTTTCTTCAAGAGGGACATTCCATGTCATGAAATTACAGTCCGGATAGCCGGAACATCCGTAGAAACTGCGCCCTTTCTTGGATTTCTTGAGCACAATTTTCTTCCCGCACCGCGGACAGATACCGCTTGTTTCCTGTACGATTTTTCTGGTATTGGTACATTCCGGATAGCCCGTACAAGCGAGGAATTTTCCGAATCTGCCGATTTTGATAACCATCGGCTTGCCGCACTGTTCGCAGACGATGTCTGTTTTCTCATCCGGAATTTTCATGTGTTTGCCTTCCATAGCTTCTTCCGCGGCGGTGAGGGTCTTGGCGAAATCCTCATAGAAGATTTCGAGCATTTTGTTCCAGTCGGCCTTGCCCTGTTCGATGCTGTCGAGGTCAGATTCCATCTTAGCGGTGAAATCAGGGTCAACAATATGCTGAAAATGTTCCTTCATGACCTGCGTAGTGACATAGCCGAGGGCGGTCGGACGGAGCTGTTTTCCTTCGCGTTCGACATACATTCTCGCGAGAATCGTGGTGATAGTCGGCGCGTAGGTACTCGGACGGCCGATGCCGTTTTCTTCGAGCGTCTTGATTAAAGTGGCTTCGGAAAATCTTGCCGGCGGCTGGGTGAAATGCTGATTGCCTTCCAGACTGGCGACTTTCAGGACATCATTTTCGGCAAGCGGAGGGAGCATTTTCTGATTTTCTTCTTCGGATTCGCTTTTTTCCTCATACAGAACAGTAAAGCCGTCAAACTTGACGGAATAGCCCGATGCTTTGAAAATGCAGTTATCGGCATCAATATCGACTGAAATCGTATCAAGAAGGGCATTTGCCATCTGACTGGCGATGAATCTTTCCCAGATTAATTTATATAATTTATACTGGTCGCTGGTCAGGCTGTTCTTGATGCTGTCGGGAGTAATATCGGGCATCGAGGGGCGGATAGCTTCGTGAGCATCCTGCGCGTTCTTCTTGGATTTGAACACACGGGGCTTTTCCGGCAGATAGCTTTCTCCGTAAGTCGCCTTGATATAATCCGCGGCGGCCTGCTGGGCATCTGCGGAAATCCGGAGGCTGTCGGTTCTCATATAGGTAATCAGGCCGACTGCGCCCATGCCGTTGACATCAATGCCTTCATAGAGTTCCTGTGCGGCCTTCATGGTGCGTTTGGACTGAAAGCCTAACCGCTTAGAGGCCTCCTGCTGTAGCGTGGAAGTGATAAACGGCGGCGAAGGCTGTTTTTTCGTGACACGCTTTTTGATAGTTTTCACGATAAAATCCGCTGTTTTCAGACGTTCCAGAATGACATCAGCCTGTGCTTTATCGGCAATTTCGATTTTCTTGCCGTCAACGGATGACAGCTTGGCGGAAAATTTCTTTCTGCCGGCGGTCAGCACCGCGTCAATACTCCAGTATTCTTTAGGCACAAATGCCTTGATTTCTTCTTCTCTGTCGACAATCAGGCGGACGGCAACGGACTGCACACGGCCGGCGGAAAGTCCTCTCTTGACTTTCTTCCAGAGAAACGGACTTAATTTATATCCGACAAGCCGGTCGAGAATTCTTCTTGCCTGCTGGGCATTCACCAAATCCAAATCAATTTTATGCGGATTCGACATACCCGTCTGCACTCCGGTCTTGGTGATTTCGTTAAATGCGACACGGTTATCAGCATTCAAATCCAGATTGAGCATCTGTGCAAGATGCCATGAAATCGCTTCGCCTTCGCGGTCGGGGTCGGTTGCAAGATAGACATATTCACTTTTCTGAGCCTTTTTCTTGAGTTCCTTGATGACATCTTCCTTGCCTTTCATGTCCATATACTGAGGTGCAAAGCCGTTATCGACATCGACACCCAGCTTTGACTTCGGCAAATCGCGCACATGTCCCATAGAAGCAATCACTTCATAGCCAGTGCCGAGATATTTCTGAATCGTTTTGGCTTTCGCCGGAGATTCCACAATTACTAAATTAGACATAATTCCGCCGTGCAGACGGCGCACACTCCTTTCATCATGCACTGCTGTATTTCCGGTATTTATCGGTGACTGTATAGAAATCCCGACCGGTCGCGATAACCCAGCCCAGCATTTCCAGTTCCATCCGATGCATAGAAATGGTTTCAAATTTCAGGCCGGTCATACAGCAGAGCATATTGATATTTTTTTCGCTGTCTTCCAGAATCCGGAGCAAATGCAATTCCGATTCGGAAAGCATATCGGCATTTTGTTCCGGTTCGGGAGTTTCGGGAGCATCCGGAACATCGGGAAGAATTTCCGGTGCAGGAACGGGCTGTTCCGGAGCAGAACCGGCATGGCTGATATAATGTGCAATATCTTCCGCACCGCAGGTACAGAACGCGCCGTCACGGAGCAGAATCGCCTGTCCGCTGTAGCGTTTGTCATAAATATCAGCAGGCGGAATGCAGAAAACATCTTTTCCCTGTTCACATGCCAGATTGGCAGTAATCATGCATCCGCTTTCGCGGCCGGCTTCGGTCACGAGCACGGCATGACTGATGCCGGCAAGAATCCGGTTTCTGACGGGGAAATTACTTCCGTAAGGCGGCATCCCCGGGAAGTATTCTGATAAAAGAAGTCCGTTCTGTATGATTTTTTCTTTCAAAGGCTGTGAGCCTTTCGGATAATTGCAGTCGATGCCG
>JAFUWP010000329.1 GCA_017483405.1 Oscillospiraceae bacterium
AAGCCTTGTCTGGAATAACCTGTTCTCGAACGCGATGAAGTTCACGGAAAACGGCGGAACTGTCTCCCTGACGCTCAGGAGGGACGAAGATTCCGCCGTTGTGGAAATTGCCGATACCGGATGCGGAATCACTCCCGAAGCCTGTCAGCATATTTTTGAAAAGTTTTATCAGGGAGATACTTCCCATTCCGTACAGGGGAACGGTTTAGGATTAGCCCTTGTCAAGCGCGTGATTGACATCACGGAAGGGAGCATTTTTGTCAGCAGTATTCCGAAAAAGGGAACGACTTTCACGGTTCGCCTGAAATGCGCTGACTCCGCCTGAGATACGGCAGATGAGGGACTTGTGTCATCAGGATATTATTAGGAATGGCATCCGTATTGATGAATCTGATAAAATCGTTAGAAATATACTTTCCGAACGTGAACCAGATTTTTTCATCATCGAAGAGCATTTCCAGAATCGAAACGCAAACAATATTGATAACAGCATCATCGCCGTCAAGCCATAGACGCTCGATAAATCTGCAATATTTCCGGATTAGTTCGGGATTCTGATTTTCTTTGAGAAGTTCCCGTAAATCCGGCTCATGAAAGAGCATATTTGTATAGAACACATGACCGAGCACTTCCCCGAAAAATTCTATATCTTCGAGAGCCTTTTCTTTCTGTTCGGGGAATTCCTGCATAAAGAGTTCGGCGAACTGGTCTTTATCGAGTTTCATGTGAGTTCCTTCCGTTTCTGGAGTTCATAGACGAACCGGACGGCGATTTCTTCGGGAACGAATTTGGATGCGATAACCCCTAACTTCATGCCGAGTGTGGGAATCAGAATCCCCTTTCCGGCGAATGTGCCTTCGAGAGCGTATCTTGCAACATATTTCGCCGAAACCGGCTTCGCAGAGAAGGTCACACCTGCGCGGTTGTTGAAATTCGTATCGACAGGCCCAGGGCAGAGGACACTAATCTGCACGGCTGAACCTTTCCGGCGGAGTTCTTCGCGAATCGCGGTCGAAAGCCGGACAACATAATTCTTCGATGCGTAGTAGCTCGACAGCAACGGCCCTGATAAAAATCCGGCACTCGATGCCACGTTCAGGATGATTCCGCTGTCTCTCTTGACGAAATCTTTCAGGAATAACTTTGTCAGGATATGCACCGCCCTGATATTGACATCAATCAATTGGAGTTCGGTATCGAGGTCAGTTTCGGTAAATTCCCCGAATACGCCGAATCCGGCATTATTGATTAAGAAATCAATTCTCGTGCCCTGACAGAACTGATACAGCTTTTCCGCCGAACCGCGTTCGGATAAATCCAGCGCGAGATATTTTGTATTTCCGCCGAATTTTTTGGCCATCTTCCGGAGCATTTTTTCATTCCGGCCGGAAAGCACCAGCTCCCAGCCTCTGTTATGCAGACAGACTGCCATCTCCATGCCGATGCCCGATGTTGCACCTGTAATTAATGCTGTTTTCATAGTCATAACCGCCTTTCAGAATCAAATATGAATTTATTATATCATATCTTCCAAACTATTGCAAGCGGATTCTGAAAATTATGTGAAATTTAGAAAAAAATCTGAAAAAGCTATGGACTTCTTGCGGATTCTGTAGTATAATAGAAAAAGACTGAAAATTTATCGGAGGTTATGTAACATGTCAGTTTTGAAGCGAATGACTGCCGGCCTGACGGCTCTGAGTCTTGTTGCTGTCTGCACGGGATGCAAAAATACTACCACGGCAATGACTATCGGAGATTATGTCGTTCCGGCAGGAGTCTATTTATATTATCTGAATTCTGCCTATAATTCCGCACTTTCCCAGCTTGCGGAAGAAAATCCCGATTTGGATACCACGGATGTCAAAGCCGTGAAAGCCACTCCCCTCGAAGGAAAAGACGTTCGGACATGGTGCGAAGACAAGGCTATCGAATTCTGTACGGATTTCGTGGCAACAGAAAAGAAATTTGACGAACTCGGCCTCGAACTCGATGCCGAAACCAAAACCAATCTTGACAGCATGATGGAATATTACTGGGCAAGCTATGAAGAAACGATGACCGAAAACGGCATCAGTCAGGAATCGTTCCGGAAGATTATGACATCCAGCTACAAGAGCGAACAGATTTTTGATTATTATTACGCTGTCGGCGGTGAAGAAGGCGTTACTGATGAGGAACTCCGTCAGTATTATATTGATAACAATATCCGTGCGCAGTATCTCTCTTTTGATTTGCATGACAGTGACGGAAATCTGCTGAAATCCGAAGACAAAGCCGAAATCAAGGCACTTGCCGAAGGGTATCAGAAACGTGTCGAAGATGCCTATAAGGCAGGCGGGGCGGATGCCGTCATGACCGAGATGGATGCCGTCAAGGAAGATTATGAAGCCTATCAGGAATCCGTTGCCGCCGCCGAAGCGGAAGCCGCCGCCGCGGAAACGGAAACAGAATCTTCCGCAGAGGCCGAAGTCGTTGTTGATGAAACTGCCGAAGCCCTCAACGCGCCCAGAATTCTGACCGCCGAAGAAGTTTCCTCTCCCGAAGAAACTTCCGAAACGGATACAGAATCCGAAACCGCAGAAGATACTACCGAACCCGAAACCGATGCAGAAACTTCTGCTGAAACTTCCGCTGATGCCGAAACTTCCGCCGAAGAAGAAACCGCTGTCGCATCTGATGAAGATGCCGATTCCGAAACAGAAACTTCTTCCGAAGATGCATCCTCTGAGGAAACGGCTGATTCCGAAACGGATGAAACATCCGATTCTGAATCTGATTCTGATGATGAAGTAACAGATGACGAAGCCGTGCTCGCCGAAGAAGAAACTTCTGCACCGTATCAGAATGAAAATATCATCAGCGTGATTAATAAAGATGACTACGACAACGAAGAAGATATTTATTATACACCGGATGAAACCGTTTATAACAAGCTCATCAGCATTACCGAAGCCGATTACGGAAAGATTTACTTCATCGAAGAAGATGAAGTGTATTATCTGGTTGTCCGCTATGACATCACCCAGCGCATGACCGAAGATGACCTCTGGACGGAATCCGCTGTCACGAATGCCGAATACGGCAAGTATTACGATGCGTTTGAAGCTAAAATGGATGAATGGGCATCCGCGCTCACGGTTGCCAGAAATGAAGCCTCTTTCAAGCGTTATGACCCTTATGAATATCATTTCTGATAAAAACAATCATTTTGATGAAAGCCCTCTCCGGAGGGCTTTTATTTATAAATAATTCATGAATTTTATCTCACTATGCTTGCAATTTCTGTCGATTTATGTTATAATAAAAGTTAAATGAAAAAGTTTCAGAATTTCTATATCAAACTAAATTGCAAAAGGTGATTTCATGAGAAAACACTCTGTAAAAAAAATTGTTTCTTATCAGAACTCCGGCATGACAGCGACAATTCTGCTGTTTTTCTCGATTATTTTTCTGCTCCTGAGCTTTGTCTGGGAAGTTGAGCATATCACAAGAGAGCAGTGTTATTCTGATTTATCGGCATCGACAAGAGAGGCCATGCAGGATTTAGAAGCCAACTTCCGCAATGACCGCATGAATCTGCGTATCTTAGCCAGCGTTGTCGCCGAACAGAATAGTCTGACTTCCCTCGATGTCAGCAACTATCTGAACGTCTATGATGTGAACAGCCTGATTTCCAACATCGGGATTCTGACTCCGGAAAATACCTGCATCCAGCTCAAAGGCAAGGAAATCAGCGCAGATAACGCAATGGATTATCAGCGTGAAGTTCTTCTCGGCGAACACATCAGCGGATTACAGCCGGCTCTTACCACTTCCGGCAGTATGGTCATCCGCAGTTTTATGCCCATCCGGAAGAACGGCAAAACCATCGGCCTGCTTTATGCCGAAATGTCGCCCTCCAACATTGCACGGGCATGGTCGCCGACTATCTATAACGGAAACTGTACGTTCTGCATCATCGACCGGACAAGCAGTGAATTCATCGTCAATAACTGGAATAAAGAAATTCACCGTCTGGATGATTTGAATCTGGAATCGTTGCAGGAAAGTCTCAAAGACGGGAAATCCGCCTTCCGCCAGATTGAAACCGAACAGAACGGAACTGTTTATCTGTCCTATATGCCGATGGATTTGGAAAACTGGGAGATTATGGTCTGCCTGCCGAGAGAAGAAGTCTTCGCACCCGTGCAGGCTTTAAAGCTTTCAATTACATGGTTCAGCATCGGGATTATGATTCTCCTGATTATCTATCTGGGATTCATGGTGGCGATGAACAAGCGTTCTGTTGCCGGTGCGAAGAAACAGGCGAATATTGATGTTCTGACCGGACTCCAGAACCGCAACTGCTATGAGGCATACTGCGACCAGCTCAAAACGACAGAACATCTGGTGTGTGTCTATCTGGATGCCAACGGCCTGCATGAAATCAACAATACAAAAGGCCATCTGGCCGGAGACAAAATGCTCCGTTTCATCGCAGATACGCTGAAAATCCGGTTCGGTGAGGATACCGTCTACCGTATCGGCGGTGATGAATTCATCGCCTTTGTGCAGAATCAGACGGATGAACAGATGCAGGCAGTTCTTGAAAAAGTCCGCATCGAAATTGAACGGAATCATTATCACGTTTCGGCCGGCTACTGCATCGGCGAATCCGAAATGACCCTCAAAGAAATGATTAGCACTGCCGAAACGCGTATGTATGAAGAAAAAAGAAAATATTATGAAAAACTCGGACGGCCTGTCCGGAATCAGAATCAAAAAGAAGGGGTGAAATCATGAAAAAATTGATTTCTGTATTATGTGCCTGTTCTCTGCTGATGTTTTCTGCCTGCAACCGCGATACAGAAGAAATCATCATGGATGAGGCCTCGCCTGCCGATACCGTTCAGACCGGAACGACCTTCCGGATGTACTATCCGTCAGAAGTCGGCACACTGAATTATCTGCTGACAAATGCCTATAATGAAACCTATCTTTCCGCGAACACCATCGACTGCCTTGTCGAATATGACCGCTACGGCAATGTTCTGCCGTGTCTCGCCGAAAGCTGGGAATATAATGACGATATGACCGAATGGACATTTCACATCCGGCAGGGCGTGGACTGGGTTGATTATCAGGGCAATGTTTATGATGAAGTCACGGCCGATGACTGGGTGACATCCGCAGAATATGTCAATAACGCAAAGCATGAATCCGACTGTCAGTATATGTATACCTCCGGTTCGGTCGTAAAAAATGCGCAGGCTTATTATGACTATACCGCATGGTATTATTCTGATGACAATCCAAAAGGCAGCGGCTCTCCTGACGGCAGGCAGGATGAAGTTGCCGAGAAATCCACCCTGCCGGAAGTCCTGCCTTCTGACATCGGTGTGAAAGCCCTTGACGATTATACGCTTGTGTATACGCTCGAACAGCCCTGTCCGTTCTTCCTCAGCGTTCTGAGCTATTCTTCGTATATGCCCGTGAACCGGCAGTTTCTCGAAGAAACCGGCGATATGTTCGGCCGTGACAACAAAAATCTTCTCTATAACGGCGCATATCTCCTGTCAGTATGGATTCCGCAGGAAAAACATACCCTTGTCCGGAATCCCTCCTACTGGGACGGCGGAAATGTCTTCATCGACTGCGTGGAGCGCGAATATAATATCGATGCCTACGAAATGCAGGGCGATATGTTCCTCAGCGGACGGATTGATTTCGCCGAAATCAGTGCCGAACAGCTCGACAGCTGGATGAGCAATCCTCAGATTGAAAATCAGGTACATCCCGACAGACCTGATAATTCCTACAGTTATTTCTATACCTTCAATTTCGACCCGCAGTTCGATAATGCCTACGAACCCGAAAACTGGAAACTCGCCGTCAATAACGAAAACTTCCGTCAGGCTCTTGTTCATGCCATCAGCAGGAAAGAACTGATTTCGCTCTATAATCCCTATCATACAGAATATCTGCTGAACGATACCATCACCCCGAAAGAATTCGCATTCGCAGACGGAAAAGATTATACAGAATATGACGCGCTCAAAGACGTAGCGGATAATTTCAATCCGGAACAAGCTGTTTCTTATCGCGATAAGGCCATAGAAGAACTCACGCAGGCCGGTGCGACGTTCCCGATAAAAGTCCTGATGCCCTATAATCCTTCAGCTTTGAACTGGAGAACAGAAGCTCTTGCAGTTGAAAAACAGCTGGAAGATACACTCGGCACGGATTTTATCGACATCATCGTAGAGGCAGGGCCGGAAAGCGGATTTCTGTCATCCGTGCGCCGAAGCGGAAAATATGCCCTCATGCGCTGTAACTGGGGCGCGGATTATGCTGACCCTCAGACGTATACAGAACCCTTTCAGGCAGGTCATGACTATATCTTCTGGGATTTGAGCGAAGACCCTGCCACAAAGAAACTCTTTCAGGAATGGTCGGAAAAAGTAAAACAAGCCATCTCCGTTTATGATGACGGCGAAAAACGATTCGCCCTCTTTGCAGAGGCCGAACGATTCCTGATTGACCATGCCATCGCGTGTCCGTATTCCATCGAAACAGAAGGCTATATCATCTCCAAGCTCAATCCCTTTGAAACAGAATATGCTTCTGTCGGCATTGTCATGCAGAAATTCAAATTCTGCAAGCTTTATGACAAGTCCTTCAGTATGGAAGAATACGAACAGGCCTATCAGGAATGGCAGGAACAGCGCGAAGAAAACCTCAAAAAATGAACAAAAAAACCGCTCTGAAAAGGGCGGTTTTCTTAATTCAGCAACATCGAAATGACGGCATTCGAGACGGCAAAGCCTTCCGGAGTCAGGCAGATATGATTTTCTGCATTTTTCCGGATATAATTATTTTTTATCAGAATCGGGAATTTCTGCCGAGCGTTCCGGCTGAATGCCGATTCTGGTACGCCCTTCACCGTCCGGAGCGCGAGCATCAAGCGTTCTTCGGCATCGCAGGCCGTTTCCGAAATCGTGATTTCTGCCTGTACCGGATTCTGACAGAACAATTCCGCATCCTTCGGAATGCAGAATCTTCTGTTCCCCATGCAGGAATGCGCCCCTGCCCCGATACCCAGATAATCTTCACAAAACCAGTATTTCAGATTATGACGGCTCTCGAATCCGGTTTTCGCAAAGCTGGAAACTTCATACTGATGAAAGCCTGATTTTTCCAGCGTATGAACCGTTTGCAGATACCTGTCAGCAGAAGCATCATCATCCGGAAGATTTTCCAGAACTTCCCGATTTGTATAAAACGGGGTATGTTCCTCCATCTGTAGCAGATAGGCCGATACATGCTGAATCGGCAGAGATGTCAGAATATCCAGCGTTTCCGATAAGATTTCTTCCGTCTGATACGGGAGCGCAAGCATCAAATCACATGAGATATTCCGGAATCCGGCTTTTTCGGCATTGCGGACGGTTTGCAGATTCTGTTCCGCGGTATGCGTCCGGCCTAATAAGGTTAACTGCGCATCGGAAAAACTTTGTGTGCCTATCGAAAGCCGGTTGATTCCGGCCTGATACAGTTCATGCAGATGTTTCCCATCGGTTCGGGTCGGATTGTATTCCAGCGTGATTTCCGGATTCGCTAATTTAAAATTCTTACTGCACGTTTCGAGAATCTCGGAAATCTGCCTGACGGATAACAATGACGGCGTTCCGCCCCCGAAATAAATACTATCGACAGAATCAGAAATCTGATAATGATGCAGATTCCGGATAACCGCCCTGCTATAGTCCTCTGCAAGCGATTTCCGGTAAGATACTGAATAGAAATCGCAGTAAGGGCATTTCCGCGCGCAGAACGGTATATGAAGATAAATTCCGGTCATTGCATTCTCCGGATAGGCTCAACCAGTTTCCCGAAAAACATCCGGAACAGAAAGTTCAATACCCGACTGCCCAGAATAAACCCGACAATCAGCAGGGTGCTGAATGTTTTCTGAGACGAATCAAAATGGAAATAGACCATCAGGCTCGCGATGAGCGCAATCGCTGAAACGATGCTTTCAAAATAGATAGAGCCCATCCCGTTACAGCATTTTTTACCGCATTTCGGGCAGGGCTTGCCGACACTCCGGTATGAACCGGCTAAGGCCTTCTGCAACGGACTGAACGTCTTTTCTCCGCAGTGCGGACAGGTATATTTCATGAATCATCAT
Source organism: Oscillospiraceae bacterium (assembly GCA_017483405.1). Taxonomy (GTDB): domain Bacteria; phylum Bacillota; class Clostridia; order Oscillospirales; family Ruminococcaceae; genus UBA3855. The sequence goes on from JAFUWP010000329.1 coordinate 8,174, forward strand.
CCTTTTTTATAGTTTCATAATAATCAGAACGGGAAATTAAAATTTCACAATCCGGAAACATGTCATGAATTTCCTGCTGTTCCTGTTCAGAAATTCCTTGAGAGAAATAAATATATCTGAGGTCTTGAAATCCCTCTAATTCGTGAATATCATCATATTTTGCAGGAAAAAGATATAATATTTTTGTTTCCGGAAACAGTTCCGCGACTTCGGACAGCGTAACTGCGGATGTGCGGTCATAGATTTCAAGACCATCCTCTGTCCGAAAGCAGTCAAACTGATTTCCGGCATCGCGATAAGAAATTTTTACAGGCACATCCGGAAAGGTTTCCGTCAGAATCCGATAGGGCTTTTCAAGGCTGTCGAGCGCGTTCTGACGGTTTTCCGCCGGATGCTGATACCGGAATCCCACGGAGATTTCACCGGATTCCGGATTTTTTTCAGCATAACTGAGTGACCAGCACGGACGATACCATTTCCAGCAGGAAAGCACGGCTTTTTCGGCATCGTTCCGTGTCAGATACCAGATACTTCCTGCTGATAACAAGC
>JAFUWP010000330.1 GCA_017483405.1 Oscillospiraceae bacterium
ACATCCTTGTGGACAGTACTCTTGGAAATACCGTATTTCTTCGCCGCCGCACGCACTGTCGCCTGATTCTCCAGAATGTAAGTGCCCAGCATGACGGCTCTGTCGCTTGTGTACATAATCTTCACTCCCATTTCTGTTTTCTCTGAACAAAATCGAGAATTCTTTAGAGTATATGCATAAAACTACAGATTTAGCAGAAAATCCTGTAAAAAAATATAAAAAATGTCTGTTCACAATTCCGAAAACAAAAAAGATTGATTTATTCAGGAAATTTCTGTATAATAGCTTTACAGGAGTTACCCTGTCAAACAGAATCCTGACTGACCGCCATACAAAAAATCCAAAAAAAGACTTGAAATTCTATGATATTTCAACGAATGTTAAAAAAATATCATACTCGTGATTGACAAAACCTTGACAAAGTTCCAAAAAAGTAGTATGATTATAGAGTAAAGAAAGAATGTGCTAAAACATTCATACTGGAAAGGAAGATGTCATTTATGTTCAAAAACTTTGCACCTGAATGGGAAGGCTTCGAGCCTGGAAGATGGAGCAATACTTCTGTCAATGTCCGCGATTTTATCCACAAGAATTATACTCCTTATGATGGAGATGAAAGCTTTCTGGAAGGACCTACAGAAGCAACCACAAAGCTCTGGGAACAGGTGATGGATTTATCCCGTCAGGAACGTGAAGCCGGCGGTGTGCTGGATATGGATACCAAGATTATCTCTACTATCACATCTCACGGCCCTGGTTATCTGAATAAAGATTTAGAAAAGATTGTCGGATTCCAGACTGACAAGCCCTTCAAGCGTTCACTTCAGCCGTTCGGCGGTATCCGTATGGCACAGCAGGCCTGCAAGGAATACGGCTACGAAGTTGACCCCGAAGTCGTTGAAATTTTCACAAAATACAGAAAAACACACAATCAGGGCGTTTTTGATGCCTATACTCCCGAAATGAAGCTCGCAAGACATGCCGCTATCCTGACAGGTCTGCCGGATGCCTACGGCAGAGGCCGTATCATCGGTGACTACAGACGTGTTGCACTGTACGGCATTGATATGCTGATTGAAGACAAGGAACATCAGAAGGCAACTCATTTCGTTCGTATGACTTCCAAAAACATCCGTCTGCGTGAGGAACTTTCCGAACAGATTAACGCGCTGAAAGACCTCAAGAAACTCGGCGAAATCTATGGCTTTGATATTTCCCGTCCGGCAAAGAACGCGAAAGAAGCTGTTCAGTGGCTGTATTTCGGTTATCTTGCCGCTGTTAAGGAACAGAACGGCGCGGCAATGTCTATCGGCCGTACTTCTACTTTCTTAGATATTTATATTCAGCGTGACCTCGAAAAAGGCCTGATTACCGAATCCGAAGCACAGGAATTAATCGACCACTTCATTATGAAGCTCCGTCTGGTAAAATTCGCAAGAACTCCGGAATATAATTCCCTGTTCTCCGGCGACCCGACATGGGTAACAGAATCTATCGGCGGTGTTTCCGTAGACGGTCAGCACATGGTAACAAAGAATTCTTTCCGTTATCTGAACACCCTCAACAATCTGGGTACTGCTCCCGAACCGAATATGACAATTCTCTGGTCCACCAGACTGCCGATTAACTTCAAGAGATTCTGTGCCAAGATGTCTATCAAGTCCAGCTCCATCCAGTATGAAAATGATGATATGATGAGAGTTACTCACGGTGATGACTATGCTATTGCCTGCTGTGTATCTTCCATGAGAGTCGGCAAGGAAATGCAGTTCTTCGGCGCAAGAGCAAACCTCGCAAAATGTCTGCTTTACGCTATCAACGGCGGTGTGGATGAACGTCTCGGCGTTCAGGTCGGCCCTAAATACAGACCTGTCGAAGGCGATGTTCTGGACTTCGATGATGTGATGCAGAAATATGATGACATGATGGAATGGCTCGCAGGCCTGTATGTCAATACCCTGAATGTTATCCACTTCATGCATGACAAGTACAGCTATGAAAGAGTGCAGATGGCTCTGCATGACCGCGATGTCAAGAGATATTTCGCAACCGGTATCGCCGGCCTGTCCGTTGTCGCTGACTCCCTCAGTGCTATCAAGTATGCTAAAGTAAAGCCTATCCGCAAAGACATCGAAGTCAAGGATAAGGCAGGCAATGTCATCAGCGTGACCAAGAATGTCGTTGTCGATTACGAAATCGAAGGCGATTTCCCGAAATACGGCAATGATGATGACAGAGTTGACCAGCTCGCTGTTAATATCGTGAGAACCTTCATGGATAAAATCAGAAAGCATCACACCTACAGAGATGGTGTTCCGACCATGTCCATCCTGACTATCACTTCCAATGTTGTCTACGGCAAGAAGACCGGCAACACGCCTGACGGCAGAAAGCAGGGCATTCCGCTCGCTCCTGGTGCAAACCCCATGCACGGCAGAGATACTCACGGTGCAGTTGCATCCCTGAGCTCCGTTGCAAAGCTCCCGTTCCGTCATGCACAGGATGGTATCTCCAATACCTTCTCTATCATTCCGGATGCTCTGGGCAAAAATACCAGAATCTTCGCAGGTGACCTCGATATTGACCGTCTCGCTCAGGAGGCTATCAATGAAGAATCCGAAGAAAATAACTAATCCCGATGATTCTGACCTGAATCAGCAGGCAGATGACCTCGTTGCCCTTCTGGATGCGCTTGCCGCATCCGGAAGTCAGCATATCAATCTGGACATCGGCGAACAGACTAAAGTCCAGACTGTCAACAGCACAGAATGCAATCCGAAACTCGGTGCGTGTGCTGTCATCAATTTTGATGAAGAAGACCCCGATTTTCAGAAGGATGAAGAATCCGAGGATTCTGATGACGGGGAACTTTAAAAAATTATAATTTATCAAGGAGGAATTTATCATGGCAGAAATTCAGAACGAACAGCAGGTTGACAATCTGGTGGAATTACTTGACGGCTATGTGCAGAAAGGCGGTCATCATCTGAATGTCAACGTATTCACAAGAGAAACTCTTTTGGATGCACAGGCACATCCGGAAAAATATCCTCAGCTGACTATCCGTGTTTCCGGTTATGCAGTCAACTTCATCAAGCTGACCAAAGAACAGCAGGATGATGTTATTTCCAGAACATTTCACGACAAAATCTAAAATCAAATCATGTACCCCCTTAATGATACAGAAATGCCCGACTGTTGCAGTCGGGCTGTTCTGCATTATGTTACTATCAGGAAAGAAGGGATTTTCATGCAGGGTTATATTCATTCAACAGATTCATTCGGAACAGTGGACGGCCCGGGAGTCCGGTTTGTGATATTCTTCGCCGGATGCCAGATGCGATGCCTGTACTGCCATAATCCGGATACATGGGAATCCGGAACAGGTACGCTCATGACCGCTGATGAACTCATTCAGGCTTATGAGCATAACAAAGCCTTCTACCGGAACGGCGGTATCACCGCAACCGGCGGTGAACCTATGATGCAGTTAGACTTCCTGACCGAATTATTCACCCTCGCCAAACAGAAAAAAATTCATACCTGTCTCGATACATCCGGTATCTGCTTTAATCCGGTCTGTCCCGAAAAGTATGACAAGTTCTTATCCGTTACGGATTTGGTGATGCTGGATATTAAGCATATCAATGATGAAAAACATCAGGAATTAACAGGCCAGTCAAATAAGAATATCTTAGCTTTCGCCGAACATCTCAGCCGGAAAAATATTCCCGTCTGGATTCGTCACGTTATCGTGCCTGACTGGACGGACAGCCCAGAAGAACAGAATCAGCTCGGCTATTTTATCGGCGGACTGAAAACGCTCAAAGCTCTTGATGTTCTCCCCTATCACGATATGGGAAAAACAAAATATCATGAACTTGGCATTTCCTATCCGCTGGAAGATGTCAAGCCTGTCGATAAGGAAACCGCGGTTCAAGCGCGGGAACAGATTATCAAGGGCATCAAGAAACGACTCAGAGAGGAACATAAAAAATAAACCGGAATTCAGGTGATTATCATGAATAAATTTGAGTATATAAAATGGTTTTGGAAACACAATGATGATGATATGCCAATTCTTTTATTTTACGAAATTGATTTGGAAAATGAGAGATATGCCACAAGAATGATAGAGGTGTTTTCAGATAAAAGAGCGATTCCTGTTATTGAAAAGGGATTTGATTATATCACGGAAGAACCTATTCCAATAATAGATGAGATTAACATAGAACCCGAATTTTTTGCTGTAATCATTTCAAAAGAAGAATTTGAAAATGTGTATAAATCAGAAAAATATGCAGGAGAAATTAGTTTTCCAAAGTGATATACTGCTAAATTCCGATTTATCTGAAATAATTGAAAGAAAAACGCTCCCCTTAACGGAGAGCGTTTTTATTAATATAAATTAAAGATTGAACATGATGTTATTCAGGATGCTTTCGAGTTTTTCCTGACTTCCGCTTGTGAGAGAAGATGTCACTTCGCCTTTTTCGAGAGCGTATTTTTCAAGGTCTTCGAGAGTAGCCTTTCCGCTGATGATGTCCGCACCGATGACGGAATTCCAGCTTGCATATCTGTCAGCAACAAAGTTATCAATTCTGCCGTCAGTAAT
>JAFUWP010000022.1 GCA_017483405.1 Oscillospiraceae bacterium
AAACGTGTGCCCTAAAAGTTGAATTTGAAATAATGAACTTAAAATCGTCCTTTAATTGCTCGAAATCTTCGTCAGAAATTTGTTTCATAATAACACCTCTCAGTCAAGCAAGCTCAAAAGAGCATTCTTTTGTTCGGCAGTCAGCGGTTTGACATTCATGGTTTCAACCCCTTCCGAACCATTCCAGAGCCAGAAGAAGCCGTCCTCAATGGAATAGTACATCTTTCTGTCAGCGGATGTGAATCTTGCCGGCAGGAGTGCGGAGTTCTGTACAATATCATAATTTCCGTCCGGAGAGCCGATTTCATTCCATTTAGTGTCATCAAATTCAGTATCAGAGTTTTCCGTAATGCACCGATAGAAACAGCTTGCATAAATACACAAATCGCCGTACTGATAGTGATTTCCGGACTCCCATGTATACCTCAATGGTGACGACAGTTTCCTGCTTTGCGCCTGACGTGCCTGTCCACTCTAATGTGACTTTATTAATACCGTCCTGATGCACAACAGATTTGACAGTGCAGGGAGCACCTTTGACAGCACCGAGCGCATCAGCAGTATCTCTTGTGAATCTTTTAGCAAGAGCCAGAGTAACAATATCCATACTACACCCATTCCCCCTGACTGTTCAGAAATTTCACGTCCTGTGTGTCAAGGACAAGGCAGGAACTTCCGGAAGCCCAGTCACTTTCCGAAATTGGAATATCTGCCGCAGAATCCACACAGACAGAAACTTTTCTGACATGATTTCCTTCAGAATCGAGCAGAAGCGTTTCCGGTTCAAGATGCGTATACATTCAAGATTCCTCCTTTTTCTTGTTTTCCTGTTTTTCGTGCTGTGTTCCGAAATAAAATGCGATTACAGTTGCAAATACAGTCATGAACTGTTCTCCGGAAATCCTTCCGTCAGCAGAAAGCAGGGAAAATGTTACAGTTAAAATCAATGTGACAACACTTTTTACAGTCAGCAGATTCCGCAGTTTTTCTTTCATGCAGACACCTCTCACCAAATTATAAATTCATCTTTGTCTTTATGTCGAACTTAAAACGGATTTGTTCAGGCAGGCTGACTGCTCTGCTCCGGCTTATCTGCCGGAAATCCGCCCCCATGCCGTTCATTGAAAAGCTGGTAAAAATGGGATACGTATGCTTGACGGGAAAAATAAAAACATGCGGATAGCCATAGAACAAATCGTCAAAAATCCACGGATGATTGAAACCTGAAATGTCCGGAGATTCAGGCTTTAGCAATGCCGTTTCGTGATGTGGATAGCCGTAAAAGAGGTCATCAAACACCCACGGATGCCCGAAATCTAAAATGTCCGGAGGTTCGGGGATAACCGCGGAAACAGGTATTGGATAACCGTAAAATATAGAATCGTCCTGTTTCCAATCATCAGAAGTCCAAGCCATAAAATCACCGCCTTATGGAATAAACCCGATTTCACGGAGATATTCTTCTGATTGTATCTGCTCAGTTGTCAGCAAATGATTTCTGTTTCCCGTGTTGGCAAATGATATTGTACTATTTTCGCTCGCTTCTGAGTCGACAAGCTGTGAAGTGCCGTATATCTGAAAAGTATAGTAGTTAGATGCACCATCTGCAAGTTCTTGCGAAATGATGATAATATTGTCGTGAGACCCAGTGCCGATTAGCGGAATTCTCGTACCTGTACCATTAGTATATTTTTTTAGAGAAATTTTGAATACAGTAAATTCAGCATACTTCGGCCATGAAGATTGTGTTGACTGATAGTTGTACGGTAACGAATTAAGTTCAACAATGATTTCGTAAAAATTCACATTATTGCTGAACGGGGCTGGCACGCCGGAAGTAATGCCACCAGTACTACCCTCGAAATCAAAATAAAGTCCGCACTGATGGAAATTAGCTCCGGTGGCACATACTACCCACTGCGAATCGTATTCCGTTTTTATACTGATTTTGCTTTCAATAAATTCCCACTGATTAGCAACACCTGAACCGTATATAACATTAGCAATATCGCCAGTCGGTTTAAACAGAATATCTGTAAAATGAATGTTTCGTATCGTTATAGTACCCGTAGTCGTAGGCCGATTAAAGCAGTTACTAGTTCGTTTTACCATAAAACCGCCAATTTTAGTAAGCGTATCAGCGTAAACCGTCACCGAGCTTGCAAAGGTGATGCCTTGATAAATCGGATATTCATTCCCGTCTAATGCATTAATATCCGCAATAACTTTCACATACGCGCCTGTTAT
>JAFUWP010000331.1 GCA_017483405.1 Oscillospiraceae bacterium
GCGATGATGCCGTCAATGCACAGGAAATTCAGTTTCAGAACGCCTCTGCCAATGCCGGTCAGTCCTGAATTCTGCATTTCCAGTAAGAAAGGAGAAATTCTATGTCCGAAAATGAACAGGAATTGGAAGAATCTTCCGGAAAATCCCCTTTTCAGGAACAGCTTTCCAAATTCATCTGGACATTTCTGGTTGTTGCATCCGCTATTTTATTTTATTATCTGATTCAGTATCTTGGAAATATTTCCGATTTCTTTGTCAAAGTGATGAAGGGCATCAGCCCTGTTATCTGGGGGCTGATTCTCGCCTATCTTCTTGAACCCATCGCCAGCTTCTGGGAACGGAATCTCCGTGAATGGAAACTCCCTAAAAGCAAGGATAAAGAAAAAACTGCCAAGAAACTCCATGTCGCCTCCGCTATCCTGATGGTGATTTCCGCTATCGTGATTATCGCTACTCTGCTCCTGCTGATTGTTCCGCAGATTTCCAACAGTATCGCCGGATTAATCAAGACACTCCCTTCCCAGATGGAAAGCCTCTCCGAAAGCCTCCGGAATAAAAAATTATTCGATAATTCCACTTCCGCCGGCGCAATGGCAAATAACATCGCCCTGAAAGCCTTTCAGTCTGCTGATAAATGGATTACTTCCGAAGTCACTTCCCAGCTGAATAATATCATCAATTATTTCTACACCATCGGGAAAAGCGTGTTCTCTGTTGTCTATAATCTCGTTGTCGGGCTGATTCTCTCGATGTATATCACCATCGATAAGGAAAAATTACAGCGGCAGGTCAGAAAACTCACTTACAGTATCTTCTCGAAGGATTCCGCCTTCAAGATGCGCCGCGCCATCGGCAAGGGCAATGAAAAATTCAGTGCCGCCATCCGCGGAAAAATGATTGATTCCCTCATTATCGGACTTATCTGCTTCGCTCTGCTGACAGTCCTGAACTTTCTGCCATGGTTTAACTTTCCGTATCCGGTACTGCTCGCCGTGATTGTCGGCGTGACAAATGTCGTCCCGTTCTTTGGCCCTATCGTGGGCGGAGTCATTACCGCTGTACTCGTCCTGTTCGATAACCCTAAAATGGTTATCCCTTACGGAATCGCGATTGTCGTGCTTCAGCAGTTCGATGCTAACTATCTCGACCCGCGCATGGTCGGCGGTTCTATCGGACTCCGGCCGTTCTGGTCGATTACTGCCGTCCTGCTGGGGAGCAGTATCTTCGGCGTGCCAGGCTTTATTTTAGGCCCTCCCATTCTCTCCTTTATCTACGAAGTCGTCAGCGAATGGACAGATGATAAAATCCGCTCTAAAGATATGGCCGAGGAATTCGGCATCGAACCCCTCGATAATGTGAATCCGTTTGAGGACTTCTCCAAAAATAGTCCTTATAACATCAACAGACAGAATCAGATTGAAAAAGATTTTAAAAATGCTGTCAAAAATGCCGGAAATTTCATTTCCGGTCTGGTGCAGAAAATCAATCAGAAAAAATAAAATCATCCCCCGATGCCAAATCGGGGGAATCTGTTTATCTGATATGCGCTCGAATCCATGCAAGAAACTGTTTGTCATCCTCCGCGCCGGATGCAATGTTCAGAATTAACTGTATCAGTTCTTCATCCTGATAAAATAACTCGATATTGTTCAGTTTCAGAAATACCAGCATGACATGCACGCCGATTCTTTTGTTACCATCCACAAACGGATGATTCTTTATCAGCCCGAATCCGAGCCGTCCGGCTTTCTCCGGCAAAGTGGGATAAAGCTCCGCTCCCGAAAATGTCTGAAACGGCGCATTCAGTGCGGAATCCAGCAGTCTTTCATCGCGGATTCTTTCCGAACCGCCTGAAACTGCTATTAATGCCTGATGCAATATCAGTATCTGTTCTTTTGAAAGACGCTTCATTTGGCTAACTCCTTGTATACTTCGAGATTGCGCTGTATCAGCTCATCGGAAATTGCTTTTACTTCTTCATCGGATGCGTTCTGAATTGTTTCAGTGTTCTGGTCATCCGGTTTATTGAAATCCGTATTCATGGTGATGCACCTCCTGATTTTATTATACAGTAAAACGGCGGAAAAAGCAAGGGATTTCAGGAAAAAACGAATCATCCTCCGGCGGTGTGCCGGAGGAATTATTATCTGCAATGCAGGATTTTGATTTCATCTTTATGCTGTTCAAAGTATTCGATAAAGACTTCATCTGCCTCATCCCTAATTTTTTGGATTTCTCCCAAAAGTTTCATCGCTTTAGGAGAATCTTCATATTCATACCGGCAATCCATCACCAGTTCCAACAATCTGCCGCTATAAATACTGCACTGTTTTTGAAAGCACTCATACTCGGACATTTTCTCGGATGATTTTATAAATCTTTCTTCGGCTTCTGTTTGCAGGGCTTTCAGATTTTTGAGCATCTGTTCTGATGTAAAACTTTTCTGTTCTGTTTCGGAAATCAGGTCGGAAATGCGATTAAACAGCGCATAATAAAGATGCTTGTAATCTTCCATAGCAAATTCCTTTCAAAATTCACGATTTATTGTATTTTTTTAAATAAAATCATCATTTGACGTATGTCTTAATTATTATATATCAAGTGATGATAACTGTCAAGTAAAATACATCATTTATGATACACTTTTGTTAAAGTATATAAATAAGAGGTGTATTTATTATGCAACATTATCAACGAATTCGTGACCTAAGAGAAGATGCGGACTTATCTCAACAAAAATTATCTGAAAAATTAAAGATGCATAAAACAACGTATGTGAACTATGAAAGCGGAAAGCGTAATATTCCGTTTGAATTAGCAGTTACTTTAGCAGAATTTTATCAAGTAAGCTTGGATTACCTCGCAGGAAGAACCAATATTAAGGAAAAATTTGTCAGTGACAGAGTTAAAAAGCAACATTTGCAAGAAAACATTTCCAAAAAAGAAAAATTTCAGACAGATTTGTTCACCTACGATGAATTACAGCTTCTCGAACATTACCGCACTCTCACCGAACGCAACAAAGGCAGAGTAGAACAGCTTATGGATATGCTTCTGGAAAATCAGAACAATTAAAACTGTCCTCGTGGCGAATACAGTCGTATTCGACAAAAAATCATTTTTTCATCTGTAAAATTTGTTGTGATTTCCAATTGATTTTTCGGCAAAAATCGCATATAATTAATAGTATATTATACGTATGAGAAAGGATTTTTTTACCATGAGTGTTAAAGTAGTTAAATTCGGCGGAAGCAGTCTCGCAGATGCAAACCAGATTAAAAAGGCGGCCGATATTATAAAGTCCGATTCCGAACGCCGTTTTGTCGTTCCCTCTGCCCCTGGCAAACGCTTTTCCGATGACATCAAAGTCACCGATATGCTTTATGCCTGCTACGAAAAAGCAAGCCTCGGCGAAAATTTTGAAAAAGATTTCGAGAACATCAAGACCCGTTATAACGATATTATTTCCGGTCTGGGTATGAATTTTTCTCTTGAAAAAGAATTTGAAGATATTAAAAGCCATCTGGCTACCGCCGGAAAAGAATATGCCGCAAGCCGCGGAGAATTCCTGAACGGTAAGATTATCGCCGCTTATCTCGGCTTTGAATTTATCGATGCCGCTGATGTCGTTGTATTCAGTGATGAAGGTGTCATGCTCCGCAAGGAAACAAGAGCTAAAATGCGCGAACGCTTCAAGAACGTGGAATCCGCTGTTATCCCTGGTTTCTACGGCAAGTCTCTGAGCGGCGTTGTCAGAACCTTCTCCAGAGGCGGTTCTGATGTGACTGGTTCTCTCGTAGCCCGTGCATTACATGCATCTGTTTATGAAAACTGGACGGATGTTTCCGGTGTTCTGGTTGCTGACCCCCGTGTAGTAGAAAATCCCGTTGTAATTCCGGTCATCACTTATAAAGAATTAAGAGAACTTTCTTATATGGGATTTTCCGTTCTGCATGAAGATGCTATCTTCCCTGTCAGAACAGTAGGCATCCCGATTAACATCAAGAATACCAACCGCCCCGAAGATGCCGGCACTCTGATTGTCGCTGATACCGATGCCGAAGAAGTCAGTCTGAGAACCATCACCGGTATCGCCGGAAAGAAAGGCTTCTGTGCCGTCAACATGGAAAAAGCTATGATGAACAGTGAAGTCGGCTTTGTCCGCGATGTCCTGAATGTATTTGCTGATATGGGCATTCTGGTAGAGCACATGCCTTCCGGCATCGATACTCTGAGCGTTATCGCGGATGCGGATGCACTCAAGGGCAAAGAAGAACAGCTCCTCTCCGAACTGAGAAAAGCTGTGAATCCGGATTCTCTCGAAATCGAACCCGATATTGCTTTGTTAGCTGTTGTTGGCCGCGGTATGAGAAAAACACGCGGTACGGCCGCAAGAATCTTTGCATCTCTGGCACATGCGAGAATCAATGTCAAGATGATTGACCAAGGCTCAAGCGAACTGAATGTCATTGTCGGTGTGAACGAACATGATTTGCATCAGGCAATCAGATGCATCTATGATGCGTTTGTAGCATCCACACTGTAATCTGAAATCAGATTCCAAAAAAAACAGGAGACGGGAAAAATCCGTCTCCTGATTTGATTTTTTAAGAATTCACATGTGTTACCGTAAGCTGTAATCCCAGAGAATGCATCATCCGGAGAAGTGTATTCAGATTAGGGGTAGTTCTGTACGATTCAATCCTTGCCACTGTAGACTGCGGAATGCCACATTTTTCAGCAAGTTCACGCTGAGAAAGTCCTAACTGTTTTCGCTGTTCAAGCATTGCGCCGATAATAGCGGAGAGCATTTCAGCTTCTTCAATATCTTTTTTAGCTTCGGGGTCATTTTCTTTTACATAATTTTTATACTCATTCCATGTAATCATAATATCACCCTTTCTTTTTTCGTGACAAATAGTCATCTCTTTCGGACTTAGCCTTTTCGATTTCTCTTTTCGGTGTTTTCTGTGTTTTCTTTCTGAACTGATGAAGCAATACAAATGTATGATTCTGATAGAAAAAATATAATACACGATTATTGCCTGGCCTTAATTCCCATATATCTTCTTCAAGATGTTTTGCAATATTTTCATTCAGTTTTGTCCCGTGGTCTTCCAAAAGCTGAATATAAAACACAATCTGTTTATATTGTATGCGCAAATCTTTATTTGTTCCTGATTTTTTCCGTAAATCTTCAAGAAAATCACAAATTTCTGATTCTCCGTTTTCTTTTTCATAGAATTCAATTTTAAACATACCAAATCTCCCATCATTGTTCTGATTATATGATAGCATAAAAGCTGTCATTTGTCAAGAGAAAATAAAATTTTTTCAAAAATCAGCCGTTTCTGCATCTCTGCAAAAACGGCTGATTTTATATGATTTGGATGATGAAACTTCTCAGATGTTATAAGTCAGCGTTCTCTCATCAATGATACGCTTGGATTTGTGCTCGGAACGTGTGCCGAGTCCGCCGTCCGGATGTACGATAACCTTCGCCGGCTTGACACCAATTCTCGCCTTCAGTGCGGCAGATGTCTTGTTAGCAACTTCTTCATCTGTTTCCGGATTATCGGAATTCTTCTCGATTTCGACTGCATATTTGCAGGTGAGGTCTTTCTCGAAGATTCTGATTAAATATTCGCCGGTGATGCCGTCAAGGTCACGGATAACTGCTTCAATATCGCTCGGAAATACATTAACTGCGGATACGATGAACATGTCATCCTTTCTGCCGTTGATGTAGATTCTGCCGTGTGTGCGTCCGCATTTGCACGGTGTACGGTCGATTCTGCCGATGTCGCCTGTTCTGAATCTGATAAGCGGTCTTGCTTTCTTCCGGAGTGTTGTGTAAACCAGTTCGCCGGTTTCACCAGGGGGAAGAATTTCACCGGTATGAATATCAACAGTTTCTACATAAATCTGGTCTTCGCAGATGTGCAGACCGTCATGATATTCGCAGTGTGCGGCACAAGCACCGAAAATATCAGATAAGCCGTAGAAGTCATAAAGTTCTGCGCCCCAAAGGTCTTCGATTGCCTTTCTGGTAGCCGGAATAGAACCGCCTAATTCACCGGCAACGATGATTTTCTTGATGTTTAAATCAGTTTTCGGGTCGATGCCTGCTTTCTTAGCCTTTTCGCCTAACTGCCATGCATAAGACGGACTTGTCCAGATAACTGTCGGCTGATAGGTTTTCAGAACGAATAACAGTCTTTCACTCGGAAGTGTACCGCCCCAGATACAGAGCGCACCGAGATTCTGTGCGCCGATAACGTCAGGACCGCCGACATAAAGTGAGAAGTTCAGAGCGTGAACATATCTGTCATTCGGTCTCATGCCGACCTGCCAGAACCAACGGCTTTCGGTGTTCTGGAATTCATCGAAGTCCTCTTTGGTGAACGGGCTCATTGTCGGTACACCAGTCGAGCCGGAAGATGTGGAAATAAAGATAACATCTTCTTCCGGAACGGCGCAGAGTTCACCGAGGAAAGAGCCTTTGCCCTGTGTTTCTCTCTGAGTGATTTTCGTGATGAACGGGAATTTTGCCAAATCATCGAGAGATTTAATATCTTCCGGCTTAACACCTGCTTCATCGAAAGAACGCTTGTAATAAGGCGCATTTTCGTAGGCGAATTTTATCATTTCTTTCAGGCGTTCCAGCTGGAGTTCTTCGAGTTTGGCATGAGGCATAGTTTCGAGTTCCTCATCCCAGAATTTATTATTGACATCACGTTTGATGACTGCATTGCTCATATTAAGTTACCTCCGTATTACTTTTTTTTAGAGAACCGATTGTTCTCTGTTTCTATATCTATTATACACCGATAATTCCTATTTGTCAAGTAGGAGTTATCGATAGTTAGTTATAGGTAAAACCTATAACCAGATTCAGTCCCTGTCTTGACAAAGCCCGAAAAATATGCTATACTGATACAAAATTTAGTACAGAAAGAAGCTATGCTCCATGAATCAGATACTACAGACATTTCCCGATGCTGAAGAAACCGAAATCAGGGGGATGCATTTTCTTTCCGGAGAAACAAAGGATATTATCAATTATTTTGATGTTTCTGATAATGGGTATATCGCTGTAGGATTCAGCAATTATCATATAAATATCTATAATGAAAAGCTGGAATTCGTTTACGGTTTGGAATTAGACCCTGCACACTCTGCGCAGATAATCGGCTGGGATGCCGAAAATCTAATAATCTACAGAGAAAACAGTGTGCATATAGAATGTATTGTCATTCAGGATAAAGATAAAGCAACTGCTTTCGACATTCCGAGAACAGATGACAATCACAAACAGTTTCAGGATATTTATCAAAGTAAACTGACAAGCACGATAGAAAATACTGATTATATCTGCTGCTGTCATGACGATGTACTTACCCGACAGGATAAACAAACCGGTACAGTGCAAATCATTGCGCAGAACTCTAAACTTACAGAATTTTCATGGAAATTTTCAGGGGTATTATTCTTTGTTGGTTTCATTGTTCTGTTTCTCTATGATGAATACAAACGTCACAAGCCAAAACAAGATATTTAAATTTTCATAAATCACATGAATTATCAATAAAATCATCAAATATAAAAGCCGTACAGAAGGAGGTTTCTGCACGGCTTTTTATTTTTTTATCTCCATTTCAGAAGCTTTTTCTGGAACAGATTAAACAGGAAAGTTACCCCAATGACAACAATACCAATGACGAGCAGTCCGGTGATGGTTCTGGTATAATCACCGAAATCGGAATAGTACTTCACATAATAGCCCATGCCGTCACGTGCGCCAATCATCTCGGCGGATGTCAGCAGAATGAAGCTGACACTCAGTCCCTGATTGCATCCTAAGAAAATCTGCGGAAGCGATGCCGGCAAAATGACCTGAAATAATAATTCCGGCTTGCTGACATTCAGGACTCTTGCGGAATCCATGATGCGCTTTTCAACGTGCAGAACACCGCTCATCGTTCCGGCGAATACCGGCCAGAAAGATGCCAGAAAGATAACAAATACCGATACGCTCCG
Organism: Oscillospiraceae bacterium; assembly: GCA_017483405.1. Classification (GTDB taxonomy): domain Bacteria; phylum Bacillota; class Clostridia; order Oscillospirales; family Ruminococcaceae; genus UBA3855. The sequence continues at coordinate 8,041 of JAFUWP010000331.1, forward strand.
GAATGTCGGGAGCAGTGCGATTCCGTAAGGAATATACACAATCGGCGGAATCGAACTGAAAAATTTGCTCAGATAGGTAGCGGCATTGCCGGCTCTTGCCGCCCAGCCGAGCACCAGTCCCAGCGGAATCGCCGCCAGACATGCCAGCAGAAAACCTTGCAGAA
>JAFUWP010000332.1 GCA_017483405.1 Oscillospiraceae bacterium
CAGAAATCGAACCCAGACCAGATGCCCCTGTTCCTTCATGGGAGGATATGACAATGAATAATGATTTTAAAAACAATCAGCTGAATTTAGCTGTTACTCTGCTCAAAAACGAAACCGAACGCCATCCCGATGAAAATGTTCTGATTTCACCGTTTTCGATTTCGACTGCACTCGCCATGACTTCCAACGGCGCGGACGGCGAAACCAGAAATCAGTTAGAAAATCTTTTCGGTCAGGAAATCGATACCCTCAATTCCGATTTGAAACAATATACAGATGCTCTGCCATCAGGCGAATCCGCAAAATGCGTTTCGGCTAATTCTATCTGGATAAGACAGACGGATGAATTCACCGTCAAAGAAGATTTCATCAAGACTTCTGATGAAATCTATCACGCCGGCGTGTTTGAAGAACCCTTCGATTCCGGCACAAAAGATAACATCAACAGCTGGGTCAGCGAACACACAGATAACATGATTGATAAAATTATTGATGAAATCAGTCAGGATGCCGCGATGTATCTCATTAATGCACTGACATTCGATGCAAAATGGCGTAATCAGTATGATGATTATCAGATTGAAGATGATACTTTCACCGCGCTTGATGGTACAGAGCGAACCGTTTCCATGATGCAGAGCACTGAAAAAACTTACTATGAAGATGAACAGGCTGTCGGATTCAGTAAAGCCTATCAGAACGGCTACAGCTTTGTTGCTCTACTCCCGAACGAAGATACTGATATTCTGGATTATGTCAGCTCTCTGGATTCCGAAACGCTCCGGAATCTGCTGGATAATCCTCACGATTTCGATGTCTATGCCAAACTTCCGGCATTTGAGACGGATTACAGTACTAAACTGAAAGACTCTCTCGAACCTTCCATTCCGGATGCGTTCTCGAAGGAAAATGCAGATTTCTCAAAGATGGCGGATTTCCGGAATCCTGAAAATCATCTTTATATTAATGATGTGATTCATAAAACCTATATTTCAGTCGATAAGAACGGCACAAAAGCCGCTGCTGTCACGGCTGTTGAAATGTATGCTACAGCAAGTGCAATTCCGGAAGAAAGAGAAATCAGAGAAGTCACACTCGACAGGCCTTTCCTCTATATGATTGTAGATAACAGAAATAATCTCCCGTTATTTTTGGGAATTGTAACAGATATTGCTTGACTTTTTGTAAAATTTGCTATATAATGATAGTATATTACTGATTTCGGAAAGGCAGGAATCACAATCATGACCGAACTGCAAATTATGAAAAATGCAAAAGCTTGTCTCGAACTGCTCGCGAAGGGCATCGACCCCCTGACGAAAACTCCCGTTCCCGATGATGATGTTGTCAGAAAGCCTGCACTTATCAAGTATCTGCATTATACTGCTGAGATTCTGGAGAAAAATATTTCCGCTATGCAGAATCCCGAACAGCCGGAAGAAAATCCTTCCGTTCGGTTTTTCGTTCCCGAAGAAAGAAAAATAAACTTCCGTGCCGTGAATGATGCTGTTACCATCACAAATATTACAAATGTCATCAATGACGGAATTTCTCCGGAACAAGACGGTTTTATTCCGACAAAGGCTATTTCCGAATGGCTGGAGAGCAAAGGCCTTCTTGAAAAAAGAAGTATTTCAAACGGAAGTTACCGCAGAATCGCAACAGAGAAAGCTGTTGATTTCGGAATCACAAATCTGTATAATTCCAAAGGCAATTTCAAAAGCGTGATGTTCGATGTACAGGCACAGCAATGGATTTATGACTGCATTGATGAAATTTCAGAATTCTGCATTCAGAATGCAGGAGATTATCCAAGACCGCAGAAAACAACTGCACCGCCTATGGAAAGCATACCTGTTCCGGAACAGACTGAACTTCCACTGTTTCAGCTTACACCGGAACAGAAAGCAGGTCTGCATCCCTTTGCGGATGAAGCAAAAGTTACCGAAATTACAAAATATCTGAACTCTGTCAGAGAACCGCATCAGTCACTGGCTCTGCCTAACGGCATGATTTCAAAATGGCTTGCCAGTTACAGATTTCTGTATCTGATTCCCAGCATCAAGAAATACAAGCCGACAGAAGAAGGTCAGAAAATCGGTATCCTATGCAGAATGCATACATGGAACGGCTTTGAAGCACCCAGATGTATTTTTACACCGCAGGCACAGCAATATATTTTCGACCATATTGATGATTTGATAGAATTCAACATGCTCGAAAATTAAAATATAATCTATACAAGAGGGGAAATTTTGTATGAAAAAAACAAGAATTACCGCAGGTATCATGACCGCCGCTATGCTGTTTTCCGCACTGCCCGTCATGAACGTCTCCGCCGAAGATGTCGAACTCGTCAACGATAC
>JAFUWP010000333.1 GCA_017483405.1 Oscillospiraceae bacterium
CAGTTTATCAATCAAGTCATGGACAGAATGATTGCAATATGCGGTGTGAACCTTGACGGGCTGACTGAAAAAGCAGACCTTCTGCATATTACTGAAAAAGACCTGATACCGTTGTTTACTAAAAATCTGAAAATGCTCCCTGATATAGAAGCTTTCAGAATTTTTTCGATTTCGCGTGATGTATGGGACAGATTTCACACAAGGGATGAAATCAGGCTGAAATTTCTCGAAAATCCGGATTTTCAGAGAAAATAAAATTTATATTTCATTATCAGAAAGGCAGGAAAGACTATGAGCACTATTTTTGAAATCAACAAGAACTTGATTGAAACCCGTCTCGAAACGGGACTCGAAACCCTCAGAAAATACTATACTGTAACAGAACGCACCGTTCTGGAAGAATTCAGAAAAATGGATATTCAGAACATGCATTTTGAAATCCAGCAGTATGATGTTGCAGGGGTCGGCAATCTTCTCCTGATGAAATGTGTGGATTCTGAAATTTTCCAGATGGACAGCTTTGTGCTGACTCCCTATTTCAAGAATCTGCCTCTGTTCACAACGGATTATATGTATAACGGCGAAAACAGAAGTTATATCAACGAAATCTATAATGTTGTGGATTATCAGGATGAACTGTATCTCAGCTATATCGAGAAATTCAAGGCCAATGACCAAAAACATGCACAGCTCCGTAACATGCCCCCTCATGCCGGCTGGTATGATGCCATCCGTCCGGTATGCACTGCCAAGCTCACCAAGCCCGTTGATGATGACGAAAATATGCAGATATTCGCCGAACATCTCGCTACATTCATCGAGATGGAACAGAATACCCCCGTTCTGCCTGATGAAAAAGCATATCAGAAGAAATGGGAACGCAGTCAGAATTATTCCGACAGGCTCGTAGAAGAAGGCGGTATCTCAACTGATGTATTCAAGAAAGTACTGGGCACGGAAACAACTAAGAAATTTTTCAGTAAAGTATTCTTCGGTACGGAAGTATATAAAAAATAATTCAAAAAAATTTGAAAAAACACTTGACAAATGATTTCAAATATGCTATAATAACAAAGTCGTGAATAAAACGTATTCTTAAGACAGCCGGTGAGCCTGCTCATAAATCCGGCCGAGGAGTGCAGATTTTTGATGCTTATCAAGATGTTTATGCTCTCCTGTACGTCAGGAGAGCTTTTCTGTTCTCCGTATCACAATAATTCTGCGGAGGTGAATATTAATGCCAAGTGCAAAGGTTCTCGAAACCAAACAGGCCAGAGTGGAAGAATTAGCTGAACTGCTCAAGAACAGCGTTTCTGTTGTTCTCGTAGATTACAAGGGCATTACTGTAGAACAGGATACTCAGCTCAGAAAGAATCTGAGAGAAGCAAACGTAACTTATTTCGTTGAAAAGAATACTCTGCTCAAGAGAGCATTCAACGCAAACGGTGTTACTGATTTTGATGATGTTCTGAACGGTACAACTGCAATCGCAGTTTCTGCTGATGACCAGACAGCTCCGGCTCGTATTCTGGGCGAATTCGCTGAAAAG
>JAFUWP010000334.1 GCA_017483405.1 Oscillospiraceae bacterium
AAAGCGATGGACTTTTTCATTTTCACGCATATCCGAGCCGGTCAGGATGCAGACAACGCCGGCCTCCTGCGCTTCTGACAGCACCTTTTCCGGCTTGGAAAACTGCCGGCAGAACAGATTCACACCAATATCATAATATTTCATACTTGCTGATTCCTTTCATCGGCCTGTCATCGCGCCGTACAGCGGATGCATATTCACTATCACGCGCCGGATTTCCCCTGCGATGACAGCAGGCGATTTCAGAATGATGTCCGGTGCAAGACGTTTCCGCAGATAGGATTCCTGTCCGTCCTTGTCATGCTGTTTGAACCAGTCGCAGAATCCGGAAACGGTATCTTCCTGAATCGGATAGCACTCTGCCTTATCATAGCCGACCTGCCATTCACAGCCCTCGTTCTGCACCTGACAGAGGGCTTTGTCAATCTCTGCCCTTCTGCGTTCCAGACCCATATAGTTCAGTTTGGCGAGTTTTTTTCTGTCCATCGCGCTGTCAGGCACGGCCAGATACATACATACCGAAAAGCCGTCATCCGACAGGCCGAACTGCATACAGGCGAATTTGTGAAATAAATCCCTGTCTTCTTCGGGCATTCCCTTGACATACTTCACGCCCAGCCAGCCGATATAATATCCGTTATGCGGATTCGGCGTGATGGCAGTTGTGATATTCTGCTTTCTGTAGTGGCAGGCATAGCCGAGAGGCTTTATCTGCGGATAGAGAATTTCATGAATCTGTCTCATTTTGGCCTCAATGGCCTTTCGTTTGGCATCGGTTTCCTTATCGTTTCGTTCTGCGTATTCCGGAGAAAATACGGAATAATAATCTTCTGCTGTCAGGAATCTGACAGGGATGCTGTTTTTCAAATCTGATTCACCTCATAGATAATTTTTACATCTATTATTTTAACACAAATCGACATATCTGTCAAGCGTTGCAGAGATAGGCTTCGGCCTGTTTCTGATAGCGGACATCAATCAGCGCATCAATCAGCGTGCCTTCGGGAGTATATTCTTCCGAAAAGAATTTTCCGTCTTCGCGGATGAGCTGGAGAAAACTTCCTTCCGTATACGGAATGCAGAGCTTCATCCGTCTGGCCGTCTGCGGAAGATGATGCACAATTGCCTTCATCAGCTCCGGTATGCCGTCACCGTGCTTCGCACTGAGCCAGACGGTATCGAAATCGCTTTTCTTCGGCACATCCGGAATCAAATCCGATTTGTTCAGTACATGAATCTGCGGAATTTCGGCACATCCCAGCTCGGTCAGGAGTTCCTGTGTCATCAGCATTCTGTCCTGCACATCGGGTTCGGAGGCATCCATGACATGCAGAATCAGGTCAGCCTGTGCAGTTTCTTCGAGCGTGGAACGGAACGCTTCCACAAGATGATGGGGCAGTCTGCGGATGAATCCGACCGTATCGGAAAGAATCACCGTCCGGCCGTCAGGGAGTTCGAGGCCTCTTGCCGTAACATCGAGTGTCGCGAACAGCTTATTTTCTTCGAGAACACCGGCATTCGTCAGCATATTGAACAGCGTGGATTTTCCGGCATTGGTATAGCCGACCACCGCAACTGTCAGGATGCCGTCTTTCTTCCTGCGCTTGGTCATGAACTGCCGATGCTTTTCGATTTCTTTGAGTTCTTTCTGTAAAGATGCGATTCTGTTCCGGATATGGCGTTTATCGGTTTCGAGCTTGGTTTCGCCAGGGCCTCTCGTGCCGATACCGCCTCCCAGTCGGGACAGTGCCTTGCCCATGCCCGTAAGCCTCGTCAGCCGATACTGATACTGCGCTAATGAAACCTGACTCTTGCCTTCTGCGGTGCGCGCACGGCCGGCAAAAATATCCAGTATCAGCATTGTCCTGTCGATGACTTTACAGTCCGTGATGTCTGAAATATTTCTCATCTGCATACCAGTGAGTTCAGTATCGAAAATCAGTAAATCAGCTTCTTCGGATTTGACCGCTTCGGCGATTTCTTCGAGCTTGCCTGCGCCGATACAGGTTGCGGATTCCGGAGCAGGACGCGCCTGAATACAGGTCAGCACCGTTTCGCATCCTGCTGTAGAGGCTAGTTCTTCAAGCTC
>JAFUWP010000335.1 GCA_017483405.1 Oscillospiraceae bacterium
GGAATTCCGGATTTTTCCTCCAGAATCCGCACACCGTCCGAAAACAGAGACTTATCCCCGCGGAACTGATTCACAATCATGCCTTTCATGAATGCACGTTCTTCAGGTTCTAAGAGATGCAGCGTTCCCAGAAGCTGGGCGAACACCCCTCCCCTGTCGATATCGCCAATCAGCAGAACAGGCGATTTCACCAGCTTTGCAAGCCCCATATTGACAATATCATCTCTGTCGAGATTCAGTTCTGCCGGACTGCCTGCACCCTCGATGACGATAATATCCTGCTGTGAAGCCAATTCCTGATATGCTGTCATAATCTCCGGAATAAGTTGTTTTCTGTATCTGAAATATTCCGATGCTGTCATATTTCCCCGAACTCTGCCGTTTACGATAACCTGCGAGCCAACATCAGTTGTCGGTTTGAGCAGTACCGGATTCATCAGCACAGACGGCCTGATTCCTGCGGATTCTGCCTGCATTGCCTGCGCTCTGCCGATTTCAGAGCCGTCCTCTGTAATATAAGAATTTAAAGCCATATTCTGCGATTTGAACGGCGCGGCAGAATAACCATCCTGCATGAAAATTCTGCATAATCCGGCTGTCAGAAAGCTTTTTCCGACATTCGACATTGTACCCTGCAACATGATGACTTTAGCCATGCAAACACCTCCTGAGTGCGGAAATCAGCACTTGATTTTCTTGATGATTCCGGACAGCAATTCTATAATAAGTATCATCCAGTCCGGTATAATTGGAACACTCCCGAATCAGAATTTTTTCAGAGAGCAGTTTCGTTTTCAAATTCGTTTCGGCACGGAACAGAATAAAATTCGCATCTGACGGATAATATTTTATTTTTAATTCAGAGAACGAACTTTGCAGAAATTCCCGTTCCTGCTGAATCAGTTTCAGAGTTTTTTCCAGATAGTTTTTTTCTTTCAGCACCGAGATTCCGGCAGTCTGCGCCGGAGCGGAAACGCTCCAGAACTGTCCTGTCTGCTGAATTTTTCGTGCATGTTCCGGACTTCCGGTCAGCGCATAGCCGAGCCGTAATCCTGCCATGGCATAAATTTTTGTGAACGCTTTCAGAATGATGATATTTTCATGCATGAAGTTCCGGATACTGATACCGTTCGGAACGAAATCCAGAAAGCATTCATCACAGAGTAATAAAATTTTATTATCATTGCAGATTTCTGCGATTCTGCCGAGCAGTTCCGCCGGAATGCATCTGCCTGTCGGATTGTTCGGATGACACAGAATCAGCATATCTGTATCAGGTGTGAGCGCGTTCAGAAACGATTCCGTCAATAAGAAACTATTTTTCTCGTCAAGCAGATATTCTGTTATGGAACATTGATTCTCAGTCAAGGCTTTCCGGTATTCTCCGAATGCCGGCGCACAAATCAGAGCTTTTTCCGGACGGAATGCCTGTACAATCCGATAAAGCAAATCATCCGCGCCATTTCCGCAGATAATCTTTTCCGCCGGATAATTTTCATGCTCCGAAATAGCTTTTCTTAAATCTATACAGTACGGGTCAGGATAATGCTCCCATAAATCAGAATTATCAAAAACGGCTTGACGGACAGATTCCGGCAATCCCAGAGGATTCAGATTCGCGGAAAAATCATACTCAACCGGATTTGCGAAAATATTTCCGCCGTGCTGTTCTGCTGTCATAATAACCTCCTGAAAATCAGAATTCTGATGATAACTGCAATTATTAGCATCAGTATCGCCGTCAGATACATGAGCCAATTCGTCCGGCGGATGTCTTCGTTCTCAACAGGACGGTCATCATCTCCGATATACTCTTTTTTATGAAGTTCGCCGAAATAATACGCATCTCCGGCAAGCCGAACATGCAATGCACCGGCACAGACAGATTCCGTCTGTGCGGAATTAGGACTTGCATGTTTTCTTCTGTCACGTTTCCAGATTCGATAAGCGTTTCTGCTGTCCAGTTTCAGAACCGGACAGACGGCAATCATCAAGAGCGCGGTAAATCTGGACGGGATAAAATTCAGAACATCATCAAACTTCGCTGGAAATCTGCCAATGTCGATATATTTTTCATTCCGATAGCCAAGCATAGAATCCATCGTATTGACGGCTTTATAGAAGCATCCGCCGACTGCACCGCCAAAAGCCATATAGAACAGCGGAGCAGTCACGCCATCGGAAGTATTTTCGGCAACCGTTTCGACAGCGGCTCGGATAATTCCGGCATCATCCAGAACGGCGGTATCTCGGCCGACAATCATAGAAACGGCTTTTCTTGCGGATTCGGTATCATGATTCTGAAACGCCCTGTAGACTTTCATACTCTCATCACGAAGACACCGCGCCGCAAGCATATAGTAATATAAAACACTTTCCGCCAGAATCCCCAGAATCAGATTGATATGATAGCAAATCATCAGCAGAACCGCCGGAATCCCTGCCGAGCATAATATCACAATTATCGCCAGAACCGCTCCGCCGAACCGCAGATTCTGAAAATGCTTTCTGACCTGTTTTTCCAGATAAGCAATCAGATTTCCAATCAGCCGGATGGGATGCGGCATCGAATACGGGTCGCCGAAAACGGCATCAAGCGCAAAGCCAATGATGAAAGGCAGTGCCGGAATCAAATAGTTCATAGTTCCTCCAGAATTTTGATTTTATGTTCCGACCAGTCCGCGAGATACCCTGCACCATTCGGAACTTGATAATCATAATAATTTCCGCCTGCGAACTCCGACAGAATCGACATGATTGTTCCGCCGTGAACGATATAGGCGATTCTTCCGGAATCGGGCAGAGTTTCCCGAAAAGCTTTCACGCATCGTTCGCGGAATTCCTGCGGATGTTCGCCGTTCGGGAAAGGCATCATTCCGCCGGAATCAATCCATTTCTGATATAACGGATTCTGATTCAGTTCCTGATAATTTTTCCCCTCGAAATCTCCGAAATCGCATTCCCGAAAATCCGGAATAATCTGCATTTTCTTTTCTGGATAGAGAAGTTCCGCCGTCTGGATACAGCGTTTCAGCGGACTGACAAGAATTTTATCACAATCGGGATAATTTCTTTTTTTCAGAACGGCGATTCCTTCCGGACAAAGAGACTCATCTGTTTTTCCGATATAGCGATGTTTCAGATTTCCCTTAGTACTTCCGTGACGGATGAAAATCAGCTCCATAGGCATTCTCCTTTGATGACTGCCGGAATTCCGCAGATGATGCGGATTACTTTTTCGGCACGTTCCGCAAGCAGACATGAAGATTTTCCGCAGGCTTCACGCCAGAACCGTTCAGATTTCTCAAGCGGAATGATTCCGCATCCGATTTCATTTGTGATGACAATACAGTCCGGATTTTCCTGAATGAGCCGTTCCGTAAATGCCAGAGGGTCGGCATTTTCTTTACAAAGTTTCTGAATCAAAATATGATAATTCCGGATGCATTTTGCATTCTGAAAATTTTCAGTTTCAGAAGCATCCAGAATATCTGCATCTGAAAGCCTGAAATATTTTTTCACAAATTCTGTTTTTCCGGCGCATGTACCGCCGATGACAAGTATCATATCTGAAATACCTCCATGATTTTTTCTGACAGTACTGCTGATGCCAGAATTCCCAGTTCACAAATCTGAAGAAACCAGCCGGCAGTATCGCCTGTAATGCCTCCGAAAGCTTTATATGCAAATTTTCTGTAATATAAAAATATCAGCAAAGAAATAATTGTACAGCTGATTCCCTGCACAGGTGAAATCAGCATCATTCCGATACAGGATAATATGATTATCATACCAAGCGTTATGAGTGTGATTTTCCGATGTGCCGGAAGTACAAAATTTTGCAGAGTGCCTTGTTTTTTCGCGGATTTGAACAGTACAGCAGAAAGTCCGCTCAACGCTCTGGAAAGCACAAATCCACAGCCGATAAGTCCGGCAGTTCTAATAGAAACAACTTCTGTATAGAATCCGGTCTGTAACAGCAGATAAATTCCCAGATACATCACGGCAAATGCACCGACATGCGAATCTGACATGATTTCTAGCTTTCTTTCTCTTGATGCATAGGAAGATTTCGCATCCGTGACATCGCAGAAACCGTCAAGATGAATTCCTCCGGTAATCAGAATCGGAATCCATACGGAAATCACCGCGAACAGCATCTGTCCGATACTGAGCCGGAAACAAAGCCATCTCCAGAATAACAATACTGCTCCGATAACTGCGCCAATCAGCGGAAAGAAACAAAGTGCATACCGGCGGTTTTCCTCGTTCCAGTCGACTTTAGGGACAGGAATTCTGGAATACATCAGAAATGCAGAGCATAATGATTTCAGCATGGAATCTCTCCTTTGATGACAAGCGGAATTCCGCAGACACATTCTATCACAGTATCAGCAATCTGAGCCGTTTTCTGATTCAGTTCCGCCATAGCGGAGATATACTGCATTGTTTCGGCAGAATAGCTGATTCCGTCCATGCCGACTTCATTCGTGACGATAACAAGCATATCTGTCATAGCATGAAGAAAATTCAGATTTTTTATGATTTTTTCAACCGGATAAAAAATTTTATCCTCCTGAAACATTTCATTTGCACAAAGATTTCCCATACATTCCAGCAATACGGCAGAATGTTCCGGAAGATTGATTTTATCAATATCGGTATACTGCTCGATTGTGATGAAATTCTTATTCCGGCGCATTTCCTGATGACGGGTGATAGCCTGATGCGCATCTTCGCCGAATGGTTTCATAGTCGCGAGATAGTATTTATTTTCGGAAATATTTTGCAGAAGTTTTTCTGCAAAACTGGATTTTCCGCATTTAGAACCACCGGTAATTAAAATCATCATGATTGTTCCGTATACCTTTCTATTGCAATCTCCTCGAATGTATGGGAATTTCTGTACAGCGCAAGCGCACTGTCCAGCAGAGGGAGCAGTAACAATCCACCCGTTCCTTCGCCGAGTCGTAATCCGGCATGAATCACCGGATGCAGATGTATCATCTCAAGCAGATGTTTTCCGGAAGGTTCTTCAGAAACATGGCTTGGAAGCATGTATTCCGCACAGAGAGGATTCAGCTCACAGGCAAATACTGCCGATACGGCAGAAATCACGCCGTCAATCACAACCGGAATCTGATAATATGCACCACCCAGAAATAGTCCCATCATACCAGCGATTTCCAGACCGCCGAGCTTTGCAAGCAAATCCAGCGGATGATTTTTATCCGGCTGATGAAGTGTAATTACCTGTTCAATCACATGAATTTTCCGTTCCAGAGCCTCTGTTGATAAGCCTGCACCTCTGCCGGTAACTTCACGGGGAGATTTATCCAGCAGTACAGAAGCCAGCGCACTTGTCGGCGTGGTATTGCCGATTCCCATTTCTCCGGTAATCAAAAGCTGAACACCTTGTTTTTTCAAATCTCTGACAATATCCATGCCGATACAGATTGCCTTTTCTGCCTGTTCCGAAGTCATGGCAGGTTCTTTTGCAAGATTCGCTGTTCCGTAAGCGACTTTTCTCCGGAGCAGTTTGGGATGTTCCACATCCGTCAGCATTCCAATATCGACAGCGAGCACATCTGCATGACAGGAATCTGCGATGGCATTCACATTGGAAGTTCCGTCCGCGATAGCATACGCGCATACGGCGGTAACTTCACTTCCAGTCTGGGTAACACCTTCCTGCACGACACCGTGGTCAGCGCAGAACACAACCGCCGTCCGCCTGTCGATAGTTACGTTATCCGTACCCTGAACGGATGCGATTTTCTGAATCATGTGTTCCAGTTCTCCGAAGCTCCCGAGCGGTTTTGCAACGGAATCCCATCTTTTTTTAGCTGAGAGAAATGCTGTTTTATCCGGTGGCTTAATGTTTTGAATTCTGTTCATTGAGATTCCCTTCTTTCTGATTGATATTCCGCACATTTCTGAACGAATCTGACAGCGATTTCAAGATTCGCATAAAAATACAGGTGCGGAAATCCGGCATACAGACTATCGGAAACATGACAGCATTTCCAGCTTCTGCCGTCTTTTTTATGAGCTGTGAAAGCCGTTCCGCAGTCCGGACTTTCCCAGTAATGGAATTCATGAGCTTTGAGTGTTTCGCCTTTTTTATAAAGCAGATTATCCTGTTCGGCCGTCATACTGAGATAGCCGAAACGCCGTAATTTGTCAGTTCTGTAGGCTTCGCCCTGAAAAATTCCGGCCATCGGAAAAGAATTTCCTTCCGGATTTTTCAGATTTTCATGCAGATACAGAAACCCTCCGCATTCTGCGATACAAGGCAATCCGGATTTGATTTTCTGCCGGATGTCCGTAAGCATAGAGATATTTTCAGAAAGCTGTTCTGCATAGAGTTCGGGATAGCCTCCGCAAAGAATCAGACCGTCCGCATCTTCGGGAATTTTCTCATCTTCCAGAGGAGAAAAATATTTTATCTGACAGCCGAGATTTTCTAATAGTTCCAGATTTTCACGGTACAGAAAACAGAATGCCCTATCTTTTGCGATGGCAATCACCGGAGAAACATGCAGTTCGGGAAGTATCGGCTTCTGACAGGCCGGAACAGGCAAATCCGGCAGAGATAGCATTTTCTCTAGACAGAGATAATTTTCTGCCAGTTCGCCCAGCAGATGCATTTTGTTATCAAAATCCTGAATTTCCTGTGCTGTGACCAACCCCAGATGACGGCTTTCGAGCGTGACAGAATTCTTCGGAAAACAGCCGAAATATTCAGTATGCAGTTCATCACAGAGATGTTTCGCGAGCGGAATCAGCTTTTCCGACAGGCGGTTGAAAATAAAGCCGGCTATCCGGTTCGGAGTCCGGAAATTCAGAAATCCCTGCATTATCGCCCCGATAGAATCGCTCATGCCTTTGCAGTCGATAACCAGAATCACAGGTGTTTCCGTAATTTCAGAAACAGAATACGCTGAACCTTCTGAGCCGTCATAGAAGCCCATAACGCCTTCAATCACAGCAATATCACATGTTTTGTCAAGCAGATAACAGAGCGTATCAGCATTGCAGAAAAAACTATCAAGATTCCGCGCCGAACCGGAAATGATTCTGTCATGCATCATGGTATCGAGATAATCAGGCCCGCACTTGAAAGAATTCACCAGAAGCCCCCTGTCCGTGAGAGCTTTCAGAACAGCACATGTGACAGTTGTTTTTCCGCATCCTGAGCCTGTTCCGGCGATAAGCAAACGCTTCATGACAGTGACCCCCATATCAGAAATACTGGATTCTGGGCATTCAGCATGGTATAATGTCCGGCTTTTCGGGTGCGAGTTACCGCAATCTGTGTGATGTCTGGTTCTGTTCCGAAATCTGCAAAGGCATGAACGGCATCTTCGAGCGTTTCGAGCGTTACGGCCGTAATTGAAATTTTGGCAGACGAATTTTTCTGATATATCACGTTCATGATTTCTTTGAGATTTCCGGAACTTCCGCCGATAAATACCCTGTCCGGAGCTGGAAATTCTGCAAGGGTTTCCGGAGCTGTTCCCTGAAAAATTCCGATATTATCAC
>JAFUWP010000336.1 GCA_017483405.1 Oscillospiraceae bacterium
AACGCCAATCGGATAGCATCTCACAAGTGTCATCGGATACAGTGCCTCGGAACAGATAACAAGCACATCCAGCGGGTCGGAGTCATCCGCATAAGTACGCGGAATCAGGCCGTAATTTGCCGGATAATGCGTGGATGTGTGCAGAATTCTGTCCAGTTTCATGAAACCGGTTTCCTTATCCAGTTCATACTTGATTTTACTGCCTTTCGGGATTTCAATCACGGCAACGAAATCTTCCGGACTGATGCGCTTCGGGCTGATGTTATGCCAGATATTCATAAAAAAACACCTCATCATGTGGAGTATATAAAAATTATAACATGATTCCGGCAGTTTGTCAATGCTTATTGCCGAAAAATATAAAATTGTCGTTTTTTTCACAAAATCAACAGGAATTATGCATGATTCATGTGAAAAAAGCAAAAGGGAGCGAAATGCTCCCTTTCCGGAATTATTTGTTCAGATATTTATCCATAATATTGCAGAAATCGAAGGTCGCGAAATAATCGGCCGGTGTTTCTGCACGGCGAATCATCTTGACAGAACCATCTTCACAGAGAAGAAGTTCCGCAGAACGGAGCTTGCCGTTATAGTTATAGCCCATTGAGAAACCATGCGCGCCGGTATCGTGAATCACCAGCAAATCGCCGATTTCAATCGGAGGGAGCATTCTGTCAACCGCGAATTTATCGTTATTTTCGCAGAGTCCGCCGGTCACATCGCATTTGTAGGTACAGGGCTGATTTTCCTTGCCCAGTACGGTGATATGATGATATGCTCCGTACATTGCCGGACGCATCAGGTTAGCGGCGCAGGCATCCACACCGACATATTCCTTATAGATATGCTTCTTATGCAGAACCCTTGTGACAAGATGTCCGTAAGGTGCGGCCATGAAACGTCCCATTTCTGTGAAGATAGCCACATCTCCCATACCGGCCGGCACAAGAATTTCATCAAATACCTTGTGAACCCCTTCCCCGATAGCAAGAATATCATTCGGAGTCTGGTCAGGACGATAGGCAACCCCTACACCGCCTGACAGATTGATGAATGTAATCTCCGCGCCGGTTTCGTTCTTCAAATCCACAGCGAGCTGGAATAACTGCTTCGCAAGAGTCGGATAATATTCATTTGTGAGCGTGCTCGATGCCAGAAATGCATGAATCCCGAAATATTTCGCGCCTTTTTGTTTCAGCATCTTAAAGCCCTCGAACATCTGTTCACGGGTGAAACCATATTTGGCATCCTCCGGACTGTCCATAATCTCAGTCGAAATCGTGAACTTTCCGCCTGCATTGAACCGACAGCAGATTGTTTCCGGAATCCCTGTCAGCTTTTCCAGATATTCAATATGTGTAATATCATCCAGATTGATGTATGCTCCCAGCTTGTAAGCAAGCTCATAATCCTGCGCCGGAGTCACATTCGAGGAAAACATAATATCATGGCCGGAAAATCCACATGCATCACTCATTTCCAGTTCCGTAAAGCTGGAACAGTCTACACCGCATCCTTCCTCCTGAAAAATTTTCAGCAGAAACGGGTTCGGAGTTGCCTTTACAGCAAAATATTCTCGGAATCCCTTATTCCATGCGAATGCCTTCTTCACCAGACGGGCATTTTCACGGATGCCCTTTTCATCATAGATATGAAACGGCGTGGGGTAATCCTTCGCGATTGCCTCGGCCTGTTCTTTCGTGATAAACGGAATTTTCGGATTTTTTTCGTTCATAGCAATTCAAGCTCCTTACTGTTTTAATCTGAAATTTATGTTATTATTTTATCATATTTTATCTATTTTGTCAATACTGTGAAATTTCACTTTGAAAAAATAAGATTTTTCTGAATTCTTCAAAAAAATCAAAACTCTGTAACATTCTGTATCAAAAATCCCACTTCCAGAATGAAGGGGGTGAATCTATGGAAGATAACGAAATTCTGGAATTATTCTATCAGCAGGATGAACGTGCCTTGCAGGAAGTCTCAGCCAAATACGGCGCAAAGCTCCGGAGGTTCGCTCTGCATTTCCTCGGAAACGAATCCGATGCCGAAGAATGTCTCAATGATGTCTACTTCAAGGCATGGAACGCCATTCCGATGCAGAAGCCTCAGTATCTTTCCGCCTATCTGATGCAGATTTGCCGTTATACCGCATTCAGCATGATTGACTGCAAATCCGCGCAGAAACGCAGTGCCGTACTTGTCGAGCTGACCGCCGAAATGGAACAGTGCATTCCGGATAATTCCGCGCCGGAACAATCAGAACTTTCCGAACTCCTGAACGAATTTCTCGGAACGCTCCCGAAGGAAAAACGCTTGATTTTCATCCGGCGGTACTGGTACGGCGACAGCATCCGAGAGATTGCCGAAGTATTTCACTGTCATGAATCCAGAATCAAGACGAACCTGTTCCGCACAAGAAAAAAATTAGAAAAATT
>JAFUWP010000337.1 GCA_017483405.1 Oscillospiraceae bacterium
AAATCGTTCCGGCTGGAATTGTACAAATCCGGAAAGATAACAGCCTCCGCGATGCCGGATTTATCTTCGAGCCGGAGAAAGCACATTTCGGTATTGGATTTGGTCTTGAATTTCCGGCAGGCCTGCACAAGCCCTATGAGTTTGATGGGTGCATGTTCCGGAAGCTGTTCCAGTGCGCTGATGTCAGAACTGCGGAGAAGTTCTTTCATCCACAAAAACGCATCCAGCGGATGGCCGGAAAGATACATACCACAGGCATTTTTTTCCATCTGTAATTTTTCAGTAGCTGAAAAATCAGGCATATCCGGCAGAATGAGATTCTGAGCGGATTCTGTTTCGCCGAACAGGCTCATCTGTCCGTCAATAACGGTCTGTAAGTTTCCGGAATCGAGAATCTGTTCATAATATGTGAGCATCTGTTTTCGGTTATAGTCCAGATTATCGAGTGCGCCGGCCTGAATCATGCTTTCGAGGGTTTTCTTATACAATCCGAGCGGAGTCATCCGTTTGCAGAAATCGGAAAAGCTTGTAAAGTTTCCGTTTTTTCTGCGTTCGGCGAGCATTTTATCAATCAGTCCCCGACCGAGTCCCTTGACGGCCAGCAGGCCGAAATAGAATCTTCCATCACGGAAAATAAAAGTCCATTCTGAAATATTGACATCCGGCGGATAAATTTTCATTCCGGCGGCACGGCATTCTTCCAGATAAGAAGAAAGCTTTTCGGTTTCGGAAATCACGCTTGTCATGAGCGATGCCATATATTCGCCGAAATAATGCGTTTTGAGATAGGCCGTCTGATAGGCGATTCTTGCATAAGCGGCGGCATGGGATTTATTGAACGCATATTCCGCGAAGCTTTCCATCTGAGAGAAAATCTGTTCAGCGGTCTGGATGGGAATCTGATGATTCTGGCATCCATCCAGAAATTTATTTTTTTCCTCCTGCATGAGAGCCGTTTTCTTCTTGGACATGGCATAGCGGACGGTATCGGCTTCAGCGTAGGAGAATCCGGCGAGTTTCCGGCAAATCTGCATGACTTGTTCCTGATACAGAATACAGCCGTAAGTCGGTTTCAGAATTTCTTCCAGTGCCGGATGCAGATATGTGATTTTCTGCGGATTCTGTCTGTTCCGGAGATAATCCGGAATGGAATCCATAGGCCCTGGGCGGTAGATGGCGAGTGCTGTCATAATATCATCCATACAGCGAGGCTTTAATCCGGTGAGAAATTTTCTCATGCCTGCGCTTTCAAGCTGGAAAACGCCGGAAGTATTTCCGCATGAAATCAGGTCATAGACAGCATTATCATCCACAGGGAGATTAGCGGCGGAAAAGCCGGAAACAGATTTCCGGACAGCGCGTTCCGCATCGCGGATGACGGTCAGATTTCTCAGGCCGAGGAAATCCATTTTCAGAAGGCCGAGTTCTTCGAGCGTTGTCATCGTATACTGCGTGACGAGCATGGATTCATCCCGAAATACGGGAACATAATCCGTCACGGGCTTATCCGTGATGACGACTCCGGCGGCATGGATGGTCGTATGTCGGGGGAAACCCTCAATACGGGAGGCCATATCCAAAAGCTGATGTATCTGCTTATCCTGCTGACAGAGCTGTTTGAGTTCGGAGGATTGTTCCAGAGATTCCGCGATAGTCAAGCGGCTGTCGAGATATTTCACAGCAGAGGAAATCACAGAATTCGGCATACGCAGAACCCTTCCGGCATCACGGACGGCGGCACGGGCTTTGAGGGTATCGAAAGCCACGATTTCAGCGACATGTTCCTTTCCATAGCGTCTGACGACATAATCACGGACTTTGGAGCGTCCTTCGATGCAGAAATCAATATCAATATCGGGCATACTGCGCCGTTCCGGATTCAGAAAGCGTTCAAAGAGCAAATCTTCCTTAACGGGGTCGATGCCGGTAATATCGAGACAGTAAGAACAGAGACTTCCGGATGCAGAACCTCTGCCCGTTCCGACAGGAATTTCCTGATTTCTGGCATAACGGATAAAATCCTGCACTATCAGAAAATAATCTGTAAAGCCCATATCTTCGATAACCTGCATTTCATATTGCAGACGCTGGCGGACATCCGGAGGGGGATTCTGCCCGTAATGCCGATACATGCCCTGTTCGCAGAGTTTCTCAAAATAGGCTCTGTTATCGGTGATGCCATCCTGAACAAAATGAGGAAGTTTCTGTTCATGAAACCGGATTTCCAGCTGACAGCGTTCGGCAATGCGGATAGTATTCTGCATAGCGGACGGCAGAGCAAAAAATATCTGTCTCATTTCTTCCGCGGATTTGAGATAGGCTTCGTTTCCGGAATGGCTGAGTTCATCCAGAGACTGATTATTCCGGATACAGGTCAGAATTTTCTGAGCCTGCGCATCTTCGCGTTTCAGATAGCGCACCTGATTGACGGCCACAAGAGAAACGCCGGTATTCTGGGAGAGATTCACCAGCAGAGGAAAGAGCTGTTTTTCTTCCGGAAGTCCGTGATTCTGGATTTCCAGAAAATAATTTTCTTCTCCGAACAGATTTTTCCACTGGAGCACATTTTGTTCCGCGGAAGAAAAATTGCCTTCCAGCAGTAATTCCGGAATTGTTCCGGCATCGGTGACTGAAAGGCAAATCAATCCGGCATGATATTTTTTCACAAGGCTGAAATCGGCCTGTTCTGCGGAAACCAGCTTTATCAGATTCTGATAGCCCTGTTGATTTTCGCAAAGAAGCACAAGTTTCTGATTCTTGTCGGCAATTTGCAGTTCACAGCCGATAATCGGCTTGATGCCGGCCTTGACAGCCTCCTGATAAAACAATACTGCGCCGTAAAGATTATCGGAATCGGTAACGGCAACAGCCTTCTGACCGGAATCCTTCACCTGTCGGATGAGTTCTTTTATCCGGCAGGCACTTTCTAATAAGCTGTATTCACTGTATACGTGCAGATGCACAAAATTTTGCTGATTCTGATTCATGATGAAATTACCCCTGTATCATAAATTTCTGTAAGTTTCCGCGATAGCGGAAAGTTTCCGGAAACGGTGATTCACGCCGGAACGTCCGATAGGCTTTCCGAGCATACCGCCGAGTTCGGCAAGGCTCAGATGCGGATTTTCGAGCCGGAGTTCGGCGAGTTCCTGCAATTCCGGAGAGAGTTCCTTCAATCCGTCATGGCTGATGATTTCCTGAATATCACGGCATTGTTTTTCGGATGCGGAGATAGTTTTGTCGATATTGGCCATATCACAGTTATTTCTGCGGTTAATCTGATTAATCACTTCTTTATTGATTTTGATTTCGATTAATTCGAGCGTACATTTCTGCGCGCCGATGAAAGTGAGCAAATCTTCGATTTCTTCGCTGACTTTCAGGTAGGCAGACCAAGTATATTTTCTCTGCATGACATTCGGATGCACCCCGACACTATAAAGAATATCACATAAATCCTTACAGAGCTGTTCAGTCGGTGCAGAGAATTCGAGATGATATTCTTTCATAGGGTCAGTGATACTTCCGCAGGTGAGGAAGACTCCGCCCAGAAATGCCCCCATGCTGTTAGTCGGGAGATTGCGCATATCAATACGGCGTTCTTCATGAATATGAAACGTATGCCGGATAGTTGTGACATAAGATTCACCGGTGATTCTGTAGATAGTCAGGATTTCGCCGTCTTTGCGCGGTTTGTTTTCGATGGCAAGGGGGACGGATGCGCCGAAGACAGTTTTCAGCAGTACCGGAAATACCGAACGGAATACTTCGCTTTCACTTTTGAGACAGATTTCTTCGTGTGTGACAGTTCTGCCGAACAATAACATTCCGTACAGACAGGCAAATCTTCTGTCATGGTCATTGATTGTACTCCGGATACATTCCCGAACATCGTGTGAAAAAGACACGGCTTTCACCCCTACTCATAAATAAATTATTTTCCAAAAAGTTCGCTGTGTGAACCTGTATGAAGAAGATAGAGTATCAGTTCATCATCCTGAATCTCATAAATTAACAGCCAGTTTGGCTGAATATGACATTCGCGACATCCTTTAAAATTTCCTGTTAGTTCATGGTCGCGATTTAATTCTGGAAGTGGTTCACCATTTGCAAGCTTTTCAATAACAGCATTCAGCAGACTGAGATTTTTGTGCTGTTTACATATTTTTTTCAATTCTCGTTTATAAGAAGCAGTTGGCTTAATTTCATACTTCTTCTTCATTAAGAATATCCTCCATCATTTCTTCTACGCTGGAATAAGATTTATATTTTTCGGGATGCTGATGC
>JAFUWP010000023.1 GCA_017483405.1 Oscillospiraceae bacterium
GAAGAACTTTCCGCATTTCTGACAGTAATTCCGATGCACACTTCCATGCAGTTCATATACCTTCTGACTGCCTGCCATCTGATGCAGACCATCAATATTCTGTGTCACCACTGCTGACAGAATACCTCTCTTTTCCCATTCGGCAAGCTTTTTATGCGCGGCATTCGGCTTCGCGTTCAGGCAGAGCATCTTGTCTCTGTAGAATTCATAAAACTCAACAGTATGCCGTTCAAAATAACTGTGACTGATGATTTCTTCCGGCATGATGTTATGATACTTCTGACTGTAAAGCCCGTCCACGCTCCGGAAATCCGGAATACCGCTTTCAGTAGATACCCCTGCTCCGCCGAAAAATACCATCTGTTTTGCTTCTGAAACGATTTCCTGTAATTTTGAATATAATCTTTCCTGTTCGTGTCCATGCATGAAAATCAGCCTCCTGAAAATAATATTTGTTTCTATTATAGCATATCAGAATCAAAAATGCAAGCCGTCCCGAATCAGTTTTCAGGACGGCCTGCGCTATATCATGCAGTTTTGAGTCTCGACAGAGACGGCACTTTGCAGAGGAAATATGCGATGATAATTGTCGGAATCAGCTCCGGCAACATGTAAGTATTATATGCAAGAGAATAAATCCACACATTTGTGAATTCTTCCGGCATGAACTGCCCGAATGCTATCGCGCCTGAAATGACATGCGCCGCATATTTCAGCAGAAATACTATCGTGATGCCAACCCCGATACCCCATTTCGGCTGATTCCGGAACAGTCCGGCAAGTCCGAGCACCGTAAAGGCGATAATATAATCACATGTGAAGCTGACAGCTAACGCTTTCGCCGAAATTCCCCAGCTCAATGCCGCTGAAAAATCTATCGCAAGCTGTACCAGCGAATAGGCAAACCCCGTTCCGAGTCCCCATTCTACTCCGTAGATAATCGAAATCATGCAGACCGGAAGCATACTGCATGGAGTCAGCGCACCGCCCTGCGGCATGGGTATCAGCTTTATCATGCTGAGTACGGTCGAAAGCGCAATCATAATTCCGCTGGCGGTGAGTCTGACAATCTTGTCATGCTGTGACATAAAAAATTCCTCCTTGAATTTGCGGAAGTGCAAAGTCAAAGAGGAATTCAGTGCCGTGATGACACAAAAATTCTGATTCATTTCCCTACGACAGCATTATCTGTACAGGTTTTAAGGGTCGAAGCCATACTTCCTCTCAGCCTTTGCAAGCTCCCCATTTTGATATTTTATTTTCCGGATATTAGTATAGCATATTTTTTGGATTTTGTCAAGCGAATTTTAGAAAATAAAGAATAAAAACTTTTTAGCTTAAGGACCATCTATTTCTTTTTGTATTCCAACTTCAATCAACTTATCATCTTTATCAAAAGCTAAATAAGCCAAAACAACATTTGATGTCGGAATAAATAAAAAAGGTGGAAGCGGAGCATAATATTCGCCAAGATAAATTTTCATGGATTTTTCACCAATATATTCCATATTTGGACTCCAATCTCCTATTAATGTAAATTTAGTTTCTGGTTCTATTGAAATTCCAAATTCTGTAGTTGAATAATTTATATTCCATTTTTTATTATTTTCTACAATTTTTATTGTATCATTCCAACTTGTACCAATCGGAATTTCTTTCAGCACATAATCCCGAACCGAATCTCTTGAATGGCTGATTGGAATAAAAAATAATATTGTATAAAATATAAATAGATATAATACAAATATTGTCAGCAAAAATATAGGTATTCTAATAATTTTTCTTATCATGTTATATACCGATTTAAGATTCAAAAACCTGCTTGATGCTGTCATAGTGCAGGAAAATTCCCTGCTTGGCGAATTCTTCAATCTGTGCCTTATCGGCGAGCATATAGCCCTGCATTTCAGAAAGCTGAGGGGTCACTTGACTTTCATCGAAATCCAGAATAAATTTATAAATATCGACAAAATA
>JAFUWP010000338.1 GCA_017483405.1 Oscillospiraceae bacterium
ACAAGAAGAAAATCTATGCCACACAGCACACATGCGGTATCTGCGGAAACCCTGTCGATTTCAGCCTGAAATTTCCGCATCCTCTCAGCCCCTGTATTGACCATATCATTCCGGTTTCAAAAGGTGGTCATCCTTCTGAAATCAGTAATCTTCAGCTTGCACATTTATGCTGTAACCGGCAGAAATCTGACAAGCTCGCAGTCCGCACAGAATCCGCTTATCAGAAAGACCCTGTCGGCAACCGCAATCTCCCCCAGACGTTTGACTGGAAAAATCTCTGAATCTGAAAGGAGCTGACTGCATGGCTGAAACACGGCTCGGCAGACAGACTCCCACAGTTTCTTCTGTTCTGCCTTATACAGAATCCAAAGGTCAGGAGGCTGTCCGGCTTTATAATGCGTCCGGCAGAACTGCCCAGCAATGGCAGGAACTTCTGCTTGAAGACATCATGGCCGTGAATGAAGAAGGTCTATGGCTTCATATCAAGTTCGGCTGGTCTGTCCCCAGAAGAAACGGCAAATCCGAAATCTTAATCATCCGCGCTATATACGGACTCGTTCACGGAGAACGCGTACTGTATACCGCTCACAGAACTCCTACTTCCCATAACGCATGGGAAAAAATTATTGAACGGCTCGTCAAGGCCGGCTATGTAGAAGGCGAAGACTTCAAAACCATGAAACGCTATGGCCTTGAAACTATCGAATGGCTGAACGGTGACGGCGTGATTCACTTCCGGACACGCTCCAGCAAAGGCGGCCTCGGCGAAGGCTTTGACTTGCTGATTCTGGATGAAGCACAGGAATACACCGGAGACCAGGAATCCGCTTTGAAGTACGTTGTTACTGACTCCAAAAATCCGCAAACTCTCATGTGCGGTACTCCTCCGACTGCTGTTTCATCCGGCACGGTGTTCCTGACATTCCGCCGTGAGACTCTCACTGGAAAATCAGAAAGCGCAGGCTGGGCAGAATGGTCTGTTCCCCGTCTGACGGATGCCCATGACCCTGAACTCTGGTATGAAACAAATCCGTCACTCGGTACTATCCTGACGGAAAGAGCTATCCGCTCGGAACTCGGCGGCGACCAGACGGATGATAATATCCAGCGTTTAGGACTCTGGCTGACTTACTCCCAGAAATCCGCCATTTCTGAACGTGAGTGGATGCAGTTCAAAACAGATGCGCCGCCAAAACTGAAAGACTCCGTAAAGCTGTTCTTCGGCGTTAAATTTGCAAAAACTTCCGGAAATGTTTCGCTTTCTGTCGCTGTCAGAACTGCTGACAAGAAAATTTTTGTCGAAGCTCTTGACTGCCGTCCTGTCCGTGACGGCTTAGACTGGATTGTCAGCTTTCTGCGAAATCCGCATACTGAAAAAGTTGTCATTGACGGCGCGGCTGGTGCGCCCCTGCTTGTACAGGCTATGAAAAATGCGGAGGTCAAATGCAGAACTATCCTGCCGAAAGTTTCTGATGTCATCGAGGCGAACTCCCTCTTTGAACAAAATCTCTTTGCCGGTGAAGTCTGCCACGCGGCACAGCCATCACTTGTACAGGCAGCCACTAACTGCGAACACCGCGCTATCGGCGCAGGCGGCGGATTCGGCTATACTTCTATTCTGGAAAATGCGGATGTTTCCCTGCTGGAATCCGTCACGCTCGCACACTGGGTCTGCGCCAATACCAAAGAAAAGAAAAAGCAAATCATCACTTACTGAAAGGACTGATTTCCATGGAACAGACAGAACTTGCCAAAATCAACGCCCTGACAAGGCGCGAATTCACCGAAGATGAAATTTATACATTCCCTGTTACACTCTGTCACAACGATATTGACCGTGACGGTGAGCGTTTCTCCGATGAAGCTTTAAACCAGATGAAAGAACTGTTCATCGGCAAAACTATCATTACTGACCATAATCCGACTGCCGCCGGACAGGTGGCAAGAATCTATGATACAGAAGTTGTGAAAGATACCGGACAGCTCACCAAAGACGGCCGGCCTCTCTGCTACCTGAAAGGCTATGCCTACATGGTGCGGACTTCCGAAAATGCTGATTTTATACTTGAGATTGATGCTGGCATCAAGAAAGAAGTCAGTGTCAGCTGTTCCGCTGAAAAACGTATCTGTTCTGTATGCGGAGCAGAAGCCGGACAATGTGAACATGTCAAAGGCAACGCATACGACGGCACTGTCTGCTGTCATATTCTGGATACTATCACAGATGCTTATGAACTGAGTTTTGTCGCCGTCCCTGCTCAACAGGGCGCGGGTGTCACAAAACACTATCACACGAAAGGAGAATCTCAAATGCCCGAAGAATTTACCCCTATTACCACAAAAGCCGACTTCGATGCCGCTGTTCAGCCGCTCATTGATGCCGCTGCTGCCGCAAAAGC
>JAFUWP010000339.1 GCA_017483405.1 Oscillospiraceae bacterium
ATTCCGGAACATCTTCCGGAACGGGTGTTTCTTTTTCCGGCAGATAGTCACAGCATTTGCAGTTCGGGTCGGAGCACTTGAATTTCTGCATTTCCTGCGCATAATCCTTTGCGTGATGATGGCCGGCATGTTCTTTATCCAGAAAATGGATACCCTCATCAATTTCACGGGCGGCGGCCTGCACCTGTTCGAGCAGATTTTCGGTATCGGAAACGGTCAGATGAAGCTGACTCGCCGAAAAGGACAGGCAGACGGCCTCAATCTGGGGGAGCTGACGGAGACGTTCTTCAATGCGGACGGCGCACCGAGGGCAGTGGAGATGCTCTACACGATAGATAACTCTCATAAAAAATCACCTCTGGGGATGGATTCTGATAAATTATTTGAACATTTGAATAATTGTTCAAATATATTATAACACATTCCTTCCGGATTGTCAAGTATTTTTTTAAAATTCCGGACTGACATCAAACATAAAAACGTCAGTCCGGATTGAAGGAAAAAACATGGAAATGTTCTTTTTTATGATAACATAAAAAGATGAACTTGTCAAGTGTTTTTCAGAATAAAAAAAATCGGACCAGCATGAAAAATAACAAAGTGCCAGTCCGAAAATAAAAAAAGGATTACCACCTATATTGTAGCATACCGGATAGGATTTGTCAAGAGGTTTCCTGAAAAAACTTATCCGGACGGATGCAGGCGCACCAATCCGGAAAAACATCTATCGAAACATGGAAATTTAAAAAGGAGGGATTCCCATGGAAAACAAAAGAAAAGAAAAGAAAATGATTTTTATTTCATTTTATATTATAGCACATTGTCAGAAATTTGTCAAGTGATTTCCTGAAAAAATTTATCCGGACTGATGCAGGTGCGCCAATCCGGAAAAGAATGAGAACTAAAATAGAGACCAGTTACATTATAACACATTGTCAAATATTTGTCAAGCGGTTTCTGAAAAAAAGTTTTCGGACTGCAAGGAAAATGCAGTCCGGAACTAAAACTTATAAACCCAATGTTTTCAAAAGACCATCTTTATTATAGCATAATATTCTTGGTTTGTCAAGAGGTTTTCCGAAAAAAGTTTCCGGACTGCGAGGAAGATGCAGTCCGGAACTAAAACTTGTAGAACGAAGTTTTTAAAGGGAGATACCTTTTTGACCTTTGTTATTATAGCATAATATTTTTAATTTGTCAAGTACTTTTTTGAAAAAAGTATTTGGACTGATGCACCGAAGTACACCAGTCCGGATAAAATGAGCATTCACAAGTTTATAATAGCATATTTTTCCAGATTTGTCAAGAGATTTTCAAAAAAATCCGGAAAATCTTTATTTCTTGCTGAATAAACTGCTGAACAAGCCCTTTTTCTTGGTGACAGGCTTTTTCGGCGGAGTGTTCTCCGGTTCGGCGGATGCCGGAGCAGAATCTTCTTCCGGAGCGGAAATCTGCGGTTCAGAAAATTCGGATTCATAGAACGGTTCAGAACTTCCCGTCCATGCCTTGCCGTGGTCATAGTGATACGAAACGTAGTCGATATGCAGGCCTCTTGCGAACGGCAGGGCAATCTGCGAGAGTTTCCGGCGGATGTCCTTGCGTTCTTCCTTTTCGATGCCGTCCATCCAGTCCAGAATCACCAGATAATGCGGACGGATTTCTTCTTCCTTCCGGATGGTGCGAAGCCATGCGCGCTTGATGACAGCATTTTCCTGAAAATATTCCGTCAGATGATTTTCCATATCATGATTAGGGATTTCGGGTTTCGTGACGATAGTTTTTCCGCTGTTTTCGTTCATACTGCGGACGGAAACTTCTGACAAGTCGCCTTCTGCGGATTTCTGGGTCAGTTCGAGCAGCTGCATATCGAGGAGCATCGGCGCGCCGCTGCTCGGATTGATGATGATGCCCATCTTATCGGGATTATCCGTCGGCATCTTATGCAAATCGGCGAACCGGACAATTTTCGCGTTCGGATAGTCTGTCGGACTGGCCTGTTTGAGAGAATACAAATCTGTAAAAATCATGAACAGACTGCCGCCGTTATCGGGGAGCTGATAGATGGCGGATTCTTCCGAGCCGTCCTCATTTTTGCGGAACGGATGCAGGAACGGAGAATGATAGATTTCCTGTAAGGCATCGAGTTCGGTATTGCCGTCCGCTCTGCCCCAGCGGATGTCCTGCGTGAGCAGGAGCATTTTTCCGGTAACAACCGGATTCAGCACCGGTCTTTGTACCAGAGGGAGCTTGCTGTAATCCGGAATGGGAATCAGCGCATCCAGAGACACGGCATAGTAATCCTCTGCGCTGTCGATGACGACTTGCACGACACCGCACCGGAACAGTTCAGCGAACAGATACATTCTGTGTTCCTGTTCGTTTTTGAGCACTTCCAGCATGATGTGACGTTTGCGGAGCGCATCCGTAAAGGCACGGCAGGTTTCTTCTGTGGAGAACAGATAGGCGGTAAGCTGATTATCTTCCTGCGCCAGAAAATAGTGCTTCGTGGCCGGACAGAAGGCCGCCCAGATAGTTTCCTGATTCTTGAGCTGATTCACAATCTGTCCGGATAATTCTTCTCTTTCATTTGGTTCTGCCGTCTGACTGAGCTTGACGGTCAGTTCTTGTATTGTACTCATAACATTAATACCCTCCTGATGTTTTCATCATATTATAAATTATAACATATTCTGAAAGCTACGTCAATAGTTTTCGGCGAAAAACCGTGAAATCCGGTGTAAAGATTTTCTGAACATTCTGTAAATTCAACAGTATTTTTATTCACTGGATGATAGCTTTATATAATTCTTACAAAAAATTCATGAAATAAAAATAATTTATCTTTTCTTGATGTTGACTAATACCATCACACTTCGGGGGGCGAGCATGAACGTATTGCCTTTTCTGCTGACAACATCGTGATACACATCATGACGGGTATAGGGAACATCGGTATAGAATTTGATATTCCATTCCATATCATCAGGCAAATCGGGGAGCTGAACGGGCTGGGATTCCCAGTGCGCATTGATGGCCAGAAAGACAACATCATCCTGACCGTTGCCCTTTTTTCCGGCGAACATGATGCCGAGTACATGCGTATCATCACGGAAATTCTGATTCCACGGAAAGGAATTGTGTACACTCATGGACGGAAAGCCCATACTGCACGGGTCGGTATCCTGCCGGATGATGCGGTGTGCCTTACGGAAGGCAATCATATCGCGGACGAAATCGAAAATTTCATGAAATTCCTCTTTTCTCGACCAGTCCAGCCAAGAAATCTCGTTATCCTGACAGTAAGCGTTATTATTTCCGAACTGCGTGTTGCAGAATTCATCACCAGCCGGAAACATCGCCGCGCCGCGGCTGCAAAGCAGAACCGCAAAGGCATTTTTCACCATGCGGATGCGCAGATTCCGGACTTCCTGATTATCGGTATCGCCTTCGATACCGCAGTTCCAGCTGTCATGCGCGTTATCGCCGTCAGTATTATTCCAGCCGTTCATCTCGTTATGCTTGCGGTTATAGGAATACAAATCATAGAGCGTGAAGCCGTCATGACAGGTGATGAAATTTACAGAAACATCATGACCGCGGAGTTCCGGCGGATAAATATCCCTTGACCCCATAATTCTCTGCGCCGCGCTCCATGCACGGCCGTTATCGCCTTTGAGGAAGGCTCTCAAATCATCGCGGTATTTGCCGTTCCATTCCGCCCAGCGTTTCCATGAAGGAAAGCTCCCCACCTGATACAGACCGCCGGCATCCCATGCTTCTGCAATGAGCTTGACTCGCCGGAGAATCGGGTCATAAGCCAGATTTTTCAGCAGAGGCGGATTGAGCATCGGACTGCCGTCCTCACTCCGCCCCAGAATCGAGGCCAAATCAAAACGGAAACCATCTACTCTGTATTCGATAACCCAGTGTCTCAGACAGTCCAGAATGAACTGCTGTACGACCGGATGATTACAGTTAAAGGTATTTCCGCATCCGCTGAAATTATAATATTTCCCGTCCGGTGTGAGCATATAATACACGCTGTTATCCAGCCCCTTGAAGGAGAAGGCCGGCCCGTGTTCATCGCCTTCGGATGTGTGATTGAATACCACGTCTAAAAATACCTGCATTCCGTTTTCATTGAGTTTCTTGATTAAAATCTTGAGTTCTTCGCCTTCGTGATTTTCCTCCTGTCGGGAAGAATAACTCGTATTCGGCGCAAAGAAGCAAGTCGTATTATATCCCCAGTAATTCAGGAGCTGACGGCCTTCATGGATTCTTGCGCCGTCCATCTCATCGAATTCAAAGACAGGCATCAGCTCAACCGCATTGACCCCCAGCTTTTTCAGATACGGAATCTTCTCGATGATGCCGTCAAATGTGCCCCCGTGCTTGACACCGGAAGACTTATCCTTTGTGAATCCCCTCACATGCATTTCATAGATAATCAAATCCGAAAGCGGAGTTTTCTGCTCCGGATAGTCCCCCCAGTCGAACTGACCGGAATACACTCTTGCATGATAATCCCCGTAATCTCCGGATTTCACACCCCATACGCTCTGACCGGTAACAGCTCTGGCATACGGGTCGAGGACATTTCTGTCTTTTTCAAAAATCAGGCCCTTTTCCGGATGATACGGGCCATCCAGCCGGTAGCAGTATTCCAAATCCCGAATATCCAGCCCGAAAATCATGATAGACCATGTATCGCCAATCCGGTAATTATCCGGAATGGGAATCACGGCGAACGGTTCTTTCGCTCTCCGGCGGAACAGGGCGACAGAACAGGCCGTTGCATTAGAAGAACGCACTGTAAAATTGATAGTATCTCCCAGCGGTGTTGCACCGTTGAGAAGGTAATTTCCTGGACGCACCGGAAAGCCATTGATAATTTCAGTAGGAAGATATTGTCTTCTGTTCATAGCATAACGCCCCTTTGCAGTATCGTGATAATTATATTCTTATTCTAACATAAATTATACAAAATTGCAAGGCAGGATTTCTCCGGAAAATTCTTTTTTTCGCGAAGAAAGGGCATTTTTCAGCATTCCTCAAATTTTTGTAAATTTTTTTTGAAAAAACACTTGACAAATCATTTCGGATATGTTATAATAAACAAGTCGTAAGGCAAACGAAATATTTTTTATGATTCACTCTATGCGGAAATACCCAAGTGGTGAAGGGGCTCCCCTGCTAAGGGAGTAGGTCGTGAAAGCGGCGCGAGGGTTCAAATCCCTCTTTCCGCGCTGAGAAGACTGCTGATTTTTCAGCAGTCTTCTTTTTTGTTTTATCAGTCGAGCAGGTCGAGATACTTATGAATATCTTCCATTTCCTGTTCACGGATGATGTCATGAACGGGTCTTTTTTTGCCGTAATAATTCGGCTGATTTCTGACAGGAAAAAGGCCTGACCATCCGAAGGCAAGGGATTGTTTCAGGACGGCGATTTTCTCTCTGTCATCAGAGGCGATTTCGTCTAATTTTTCGAGATTGAGTTCCATTGCTTTGAGGGTGAATTTTTTTCTGCCTTTTTTCCGATAGTCGATGAAATCAGACAGAGCCTGCTGTAACTCCGGATTCTGGGTATATTTCTCAACGAGATGAGAGAAATCCTGTTCGCTGAAATCAAAATTCTCTTTCTGCGCTGTAACGGACTCAGGGGGTTCGGGGGTGTCCCCCGAAGAAAATATATCATTATCGTTCACATTTTCATTCACATTAGCATTCACATTTTCATTAGCATTTTCATTATCATTATCATTTTCATTAGCATTTTCATTATCAGGTTGATTTGCTTGTTCATACAAGCTTATGCTTGTTTTATCAGATTCTTCTTTTTTAGAAGCATTCTGATTTCCTTTCGGCGCACCGCCTTTTTTACCGTATTCTGCTCTTTTTTTGCAGATTTCAGCATACTTTTCAGCATTCATATCAATCTGAGAACGAAATACACTGAATATCACATTCAGCACAAGTTCATCAAATTCCGATTCAGTTCCGTCCTCTGCATACTGGTAAACCGCCTTGAAGATTTTTCCGGCCTGTTCATCCGAGAGCATATCGAGTTCCTTTTTTCTGTCAAGATAGAGAATAAAACTTTTTTTCTTGTCTGCCATTGCAAAACAACTCCTTTCACTAATGGCGCAAAAAGAACATTTCTTGTACAAAAACGTACATTTTTCAGAAAAGTTTACAGAAAGTTCAGAAAAAATTGATATTTGCAGAAAAAATCCCCCATCCGTAATTGGACAGGGGCTTGTGATTAGTCTTGTTTTTCTTCATCTTCGCCATCCACGACCATAGTCGCAGAGGCATAAGCTTTCAGGGGCTTGCCGTTTTCATCGAATTCAGTAGTATAGCGCACATGGAACGGCACTCGGCCGACCGTCAGCGGAATGATAGCTTCGAGATGCGGAACGCCTTCCGCAATCTGCCGATGCCAGTCGCGGTACATATCGGCATAATCTTCGGGGAAGATGCCGTTTTCGATGACCGGTTCGGGATAGTTTTCCACAACCGGCGGAAGGCCTAAATCACGCATACACCGATAGCAGGGGCGCATCTGTTTGGTAGCGACAGTATATTCCCACGCGTAGATATTGGCATGTTCAGCGGCGAAACGGAATTTCCGTTCACTTTCGGAGACATCTTCAAAGCGTTTCTTTTCGGCGGTGATGTTCTGCACAAGGGTATAGAATAAATACTGCTCCCCTGCCCTGCCAATCATGCGGAGGGAATTCCGGATGCAGATTTTCTGTTCGCCGCAGATTTTAGAGCTGACGGTTCGCCACGTATCGCAGGATTCTTCCTCACGGCTCTGGATGGCTTTCCGGAGAGTTGTTTCATAGATTTTGTGATTGGCATCATCCATCTGTTCCCAGAGGTTGGCATTGAGAATATCTTTCTCGCACATATTCATGCCGAGTTCTTTCATATATTTTTCATTGACGCGGAGCACCTGAATTTCTCCGTCCTGATAGGAGAAAATCGCCGCACCGCCGACATAGTGATTAAAGATAAGGGTTTCGAGGGAGTTCGGATTCCAGAACTTTCCGGCATCCATAGATTCAATCAGGGTGATGGGTGGCTGTACGGGTTCATGGTCAGTGCGCTTTAATTTCTCGATGAATTCTTCTTCGGTGATGGGCTTCGAGAACAGATAGCCCTGAATATAACTGCATCCGATGCTTTTCATATAATCGGCCTGTTCGATGGTTTCGACACCTTCGGCGATGACGGGTGTATCGAGCCATTTGGACATCTGCACGACAGAGCTGAGAATTGCCCCTCCGCGCCCGCCTTTTCCGCTGGAAAGAAAGCGCATATCGAGCTTGATGACATCGACTTCCAAGTCTTTGAGGATATTCAGGGAAGAATAACCGCTCCCGAAGTCATCCATTTCGACAACATAGCCGAGGCAGTGGAGCTGTTTGAGGACATCGACAACGAGTTCCGCTCCGCCGATGGCGGAAGATTCTGTAATTTCGACATGCAGAAATCTGACCGGAATCTGATATTTCTGCCGGATTTGTTCAATTTTGCCGACATAGTTATGCTGTAGAATATCATAGCGCGACATATTGAACGAAATAGGGACGATGGGGATATTTTCGTCAAGGCATCTTCTCTGGAAACGGCAGACCAGCTCGAAAACAGCGAGGTCAGCATCAGGGAGAAGGCCGTTTTTTTCCAGCACGGGGATGAAGTCAGAGGGGTACTGCATTCCGTATTCGGGATGTTTCCATCTCATGAGGGCTTCTGCGCCAATCATCCGGCCGGTGGCATAATTCATCTTCGGCTGATAGCAGACAAAAATATGAGGTTCGGTCATGGCCTGTTTGAAGCTTAATAATAATTCCTGTTCGTTCATGCGTTTCGGCATAGAGGGTCACCGCCTTATCTTCTTCGTTTTTCGGGATGTTTTTTATAATATAATTCTTTATTCTGATACATGCGTTCATCGGCGACATGCATCGTGTTCCGGATGCAGGAGCAGTCAGAATCACAGCAGTAGCCGACTGCAAAGCTGACATGTTCGGGATTTTCCGGATAATGTTCCATCCGGACAGCGCGCTGAATCAGTTCAGTTTCCGGAATATTCACGGCGATAATCATGAATTCGTCACCGCCGGCGCGGTAAATTTCATATTCGGGGAAGACGTTCCGGAGCACGGCAGAGGCACTTTTAAGGAGGTCATCACCGGCGGAATGTCCTTCGTTATCGTTGATTTGTTTCAGGCCGTTGAGGTCAGCGAATACAATACCGACAGAATCGGGGTGTTCTGCTCCGGCGAAGGAACAAAGTTCATCAACGCGGTTGTTCATGGCGTTGCGGTTATAGACTCCGGTCAGCAGGTCGATGGAGCTGAGACGTTCCAGTTTCTTGAAAAGCTGGTGATTGGCGATTTCCGATGCCAGAAAATAGGTTGTCAGTTCCAGCATTTCTTTAATCTGGACGGTACGGCTGGTATCGAAGTTAATCGCCCAGATATAGCCGAGGGTTTCGCCGTGGTCTTTCAGCGGAAAGAGCACAAGGCTTTCCGCGCCGGCCATGACAAGCGAATCATGCCAGAGGGGATTTCTTTCTTTAAAGGTATTCCAGCTGGCTTCGTTATCGACAATAAAGCAGGAACTTCCGGCGATGGTATCATCCCACGTTTCGGCAATTTTGAAGAATTCGTCATTGACATAAGTATTCATAGATTTGAGGCTTGTGCCTTTGCCGAGTGCCTCGCAGAGAACGGAGCATTTTCTCTGGGCAAAATCGGTCAGGAAGACACAGCAGTGACCTGCATCACATAAAGTGCCAATATCCTGAATGACTTCGTCCATAGTTTCCTGAAAATTCTTTGCACTCCGGAGCTTGATGCAGGTATTGAGCACTGCGCTGGAAACTTCCGGAGAGAGGTTGCCGGTCATCATGGAAGTATCGGCCTGCTGGGTGAATTCCTGCGTATAGGTGCAGTAGCAGACATTTCCTTCCTGATAGTTTATGGGGAGCATAAAAATATGAAGCCAGAAATTGAATCGTTCCAGATGGATATAAGTATGCATCGGCTGACGGAGCACCGCGCTCCGGTAGCAGAAATCCTCAAAATTCAAATCTTTCGGGATATAGTGTTCATAGGGCTGGTTCGGGAGAAACGGCTTGCCTTCCACGGCCGAAGAATTTTCCGCGACATATCCGGCAGATTCCATATAGGCGCGGTTTCCGGTCACAATGCGGATTGTGCCGTAGTTCCCGTCAGGGAGAGCCTCTACTGACATAATGCATGTATTGGTCTGAAAACCGTCTGCAAATGCTTGTAAATCCATAACAGTTTTTTTCCTTTCCTGAAAAATAAAAAACTTTCTGTTATGATTATAGCATATTTTAACTATTTTGTCCAGTATTTTTATCTAAATTTACTGAATAGACATAAATTTTCATGAAGAAATGAAAAAAAAGAAAAGAGCGGAAAGGAAGACCGCTCTTTTCTCCATCCGTATCCAACCATTACCCACTTCTACAAAGGAGGTGTGGCGTGCCTGGAGGGACTCGAACCCCCGACCTACTGGTTCGTAGCCAGTCACTCTATCCAGCTGAGCTACAGGCACAATCATTGAATACGGATTATTTTGGTTAAAAAGATAATAAAGAAGTTAAATGCTGAATGAGTTCCGCCTAAGTGACTCACCCCTCACTCAACGAATATTATTATAGCACAAGAAAAAGCATTTGTCAAGTGTTTTTTCAAAATTTTTTAAAATTTTTTTGAAAAATTTTCAAAAGTAACTGATTCATCCCAAAAATATCGCAAAAATGCTGGACAAATCCCGAAAAATATGATAGAATAAAAATACATACGATTCCCGAAAAGCTATTGCATTTTACTTCTGTAAATGTTATAATAATAACAAGAGAAGGATTCAGGAAGAATTCAAGAAAGGAAGAACCATACTCCATGCCAACCCCCAGAACCAAAACCATGCGGATTCAGCTCCGTCAGCCCACTCTGCAAACGATGCTGTTAGAAATTCAGAAAGCCGTCAGCGGTAAGAACGATGTCATTTTCAAAGTCCTGCTGGCCATGCTCGCCGGCGGACATATCCTTCTGGAAGATATGCCAGGTGTCGGAAAAACAACCCTTGCACTGGCGATTTCCCGTGCGATGTCGCTTTCCTGCAAAAGAATCCAGTTTACGCCCGATGTGCTCCCGACGGATGTCACGGGCTTCACGATGTATCAGAAAAGTTCTGACAGCTTTGTGTTCAAAAAAGGCTCGGCCTTCTGCAATCTGCTGTTAGCGGATGAAATCAACCGTACATCGAGCAAAACGCAGTCCGCCCTGCTCGAA
>JAFUWP010000340.1 GCA_017483405.1 Oscillospiraceae bacterium
CTGAATGTGCTCTTTCAGAAAGGAAAACTCGGCAGAACGGAAAAGAAAATTCTTGCCGTATCGGGAATTTCACTTCTGCTGACGGTGCTTTCGTGCATCAGGCTGATTGTGGTGATGCTTTATGAATGTTAAAAAAATCATGATTCTGCCGGCAACGGCCTGCCTGATGCTGACCGGATGCACTTCGCAGGTGACATCCGCTGACAGAATCCGTGCGGAACGGTATCTGCAATATCTTCCGGTATGCGAAAAAGTATCGGGGATAACTTCCGAACAGCTGGAAAATCTGCATAATCAGTTTCAGACTCGTTATGATAACTATGAACAGACCATGTATCACATTGTCGGGGAAAGTTCCTACATGAACGGCATCAATTACTGTTTTGAAGAAGACAAGCTCGTGATGTTGCAGAATTATTCCCCGATGGCATCGGTATTGTATCAGCATCAGGGGGAAATCGGGATGAATCCGATTCTGCTTGTCCGGAAGGCTCTGGAAGGGGACGGCAAGTCCTCGACTGTTTATGATAACTATACCGAAAGTATTTCCTGCATCGAAACGGAAAATTATACTTCCGTTCTGAAAGCGGACTGGAAACTGCCGGAGAAATTATATTCCGGCTCGCCGGAGAATTTTATCAGGAGCTTGTTTCAGCCATTCTATGAGGATGCTGAGAATTTTGCTGTCGGCCATACAGAAGATAAAACAGGCCGTCCGGATATGTATTATGTCTATCTGATTGACTGCCGTGAAGATGTCGAATGTTATGCATTTTATTTTTATCCCGATGAAAACGGAATCTTCCGTCAGTCCGCGATGGATTATCTGATATACGGCGGTGAGGAATTAAACAGCTGTCTTTCATCGGCATCCTGTTTCGCCGGAGAGCCTCACGATGCCGAGAAATGCGCGGTTCTGGAGCAGATTCTTGCGGTATCACCGTCACGGGAGTTATCCGGCACGTATGAAGACTATCAGCTGTATGCATCGGGATTCAGCCGTGATTATATCAGCGAAACGGATGGCAAAACCGCCTGCCTGAAACATGTCACTTACAAGCTCGAAGCTCCGCAGAAATAAATTTTCTGCGGAATTTCTGACATTTTCTGGCAGAAAACAAGAATACAAAAAGTCAGTTAAAACTTTATGCAAGCCATGATTTTTTTATATAAAAGGAAAAATTTGCTTTTTTGGTGTACAATCTGAATGAATAGAATAAGTCATTGACAAATCATAAAGCAAGTGTTATAATATTAATAGATTAAACAGTCAGTAATTGTGCAGAATGATGACATAAGGAGCTTATCATGTATCAGAAAGCCTTTCTATTCAACGGCATCGGCTCGAAGCCGGAAAAACTTTTAGTCAAACTGTCTCCGGCATTGACAGAAAAATATCAATATTACATGGATGCCGAATTTTCCCGTCTGGGATTGCAGACAGCACTCGAAAAAAATCTCCCTTATGACAGAAAAGTCGCAGAATGGCTGATTTCTCTGATATGTGACAGAGTGGTGTTTGAATATTATCTGTCGCAGGGAATCGTTCCGGACATCGGGGCTGGATACAGTTCCGGCATTGTGAGCATCAGCGCGTGTTTCGGGGCAGTGCCTCACGAATTCGCACACGAAATTATCATGATGAACCGGTCAACAATGCGCGCACTGGAACAGCATCACCAAAATCTCGATATGGGTGTGGTTATCGGGCTGGATTACCAGAGCGTGCAGGAGATTTTCAAAGGCAGATTCACGCCGGAAGAAGTCATTGTCGGCAGTGCAAATTCCATTATCTGCACCATGATTACCGGACAGGCCGAGGCGGTTGAAAAAGCCCTCGCCCTCTGCATGGAGGAAGGCGCAATGAAAGCCATTCGCTTTCAGACAGGTGTTGCCTATCATCATCCGTGCATGAAGCAGTATTCTCAGGAATATAACGATTTCTGCGGAAGTATTGCCTATCAGAATCCAGAATATCCCATTATTTCCGTATTCGACAACAGAATCATGACAGAGGGAGCGGAAATCATGAGGGAAAATCAGCTCAATGTGTATACGCCCATCCGCTGGGATTTGACGCTGAAAAAATTAACTGACCTCGGCGTGACGGAATTTTTTGATGTCAGTGCCAATGGTGCAGTCGATAAGTTTTCCAGAATCAACAGGCGCAAAGGCAGAATTTATACGCTCGCCGAGCTGTAAATATATTTTATCAATCTAAATTTGGAGGAATTTATCATGAAAGAAATTACCGAAGCTATCAGACAGGAATTAACCGACCTGATTTTCAATTACTATGCAGAAGAATGTGAAGTCGACAGAGACTCCATCACAATGGATACCAATCCGCAGGAAGATTTGGAAAGCGATTCCCTGATGTTCGTAGAACTTATCGAACTGACTTCCGAAAAATATGACCTCGATGTCAAGTTGCAGAGCATCGGCAAATATCTGCTGAAAACACCTATGAATTCCATGAAAGATGTTGTGGATATGTTCTGCAAAATCTATCAGTACGGAAATGAGATTGTCAATCAGTAAGAAAATCTAATATCTGAAAGGAGTGCAGAATCTCTTGAAATCCCATCTTTCTGAACTCCATGCGGAAAATCAGATTGCTGTACTGACAATCGACAACGGTGTAAAGAATCTTCTGACAGAGCCGGAATTTATCGACTGCAAAGAGCTTCTTGTCTGGCTGGAACAGCATCCGCAGACGGAAGCTCTTGTCATTACCGGCAAAGGAAGACATTTTTCGCATGGTGCAGATGTGTCACTGTTTGACACGGAAAACAGCAGTCAGCTCTCGGAAAAGCTCGGACGCGCCAGAGCCCTGCTCCGGACGATTGAACGTCTGCCGATACTGACTGTTTCGGCCATTAACGGCGGATGTTTCGGAGGCGGACTCGAAATTGCATTAAGCTGTCAGTTCCGTATCTGTTCGCCGTCCGCGTTTCTGGGACTGCCGGAAGTCACACACGGCGTTGTTCCTGGGATGGGCGGTATGGAACGGCTTGCCCGTCTGCTCGGCAGGGAAAAGGCCTTGCAGATGATTCTCAGCGGCGAAATCCTCTCCGCGAAGGATGCGCTCGAAATCGGCCTTGTGACCAGAATCACGGAAAATAAAAACGCGCTGGAAGAAACTTTGCAGTTTGTTTCCGAACTGATACGGGATAAATCTCCGGCGCAGATTCATGCCGTTCTGGAAACGCTCCGCCTCGCCGATGAAGGCGCGGAAGACCCTTCTGAAGGCATGTTTGAGAAAGTACTTTCAGAACGGAGCAAATCATGAAACATATCAGTTTTTTAACTGTCCGCGGATATGAACTCGATTCTTTCGGACATGTCAATAATTCCGTTTATGCGCAGTATGCCGAAACGGCCATGTGGGAATGCTTTGCAGAATACGGCCTTGTGGATGTCATGCAGGAACAGGGCTTGTTTCCGGTGATTATGGAAAGTCATCTGCGGTATATGCATGAACTGAAACTGCTCGAAAAAGTCCGTATCGAAAGCGAAATGAAGGCATCATCCGGCCTGATACGCTATCAGCATCATATTTACAGTGATGATACCGGAAAACTTGCCTGCAAAGTCACGGGGAAAATCGCGTGTGTGAGCCGTGACAGAATGATTAACGATATTCCGGAAGAAATTATCCGGAGTCTGGAGTGTGATGAATCATGCCTGAAATCAGAATCAAAAACGAAAACCTGACAGAAATCAGCAATATCAGACATCTTGAGGAAATCCGAATGCAGAAAGACCAGCTCGGCGCACCGTGTGTGGTTCTTGTTTATATGAAGGAACTGTTTACGGATGCCCGTGAACCGGAAGTCCGCGAATTTTTCCGGAATGCGCCGTTCCTGACCGTACTCGTTCCGGATTCTCCTGATGATGTTTATGTAGCACTTGCCAATCTGTTCGATTTGGTGATGACCTCCGATGAGGCCGAAACGTATTTCGAGAAGGCATTCGCCGGTAAATCCGCAGTACAGTGCCGTGAAATTACGGAATGTTTCGTGAAAGCGCGAACCGGTTCGCCCGAAGATGTGCTCACGCAGGAATCGAAAGCCTTCTACAGACTGATGAATCTGAAAAATCAGGAGCAGGAAGATGCCCCTGAACAGAATGTTCCTGAAAATCAGGAAAATGCCTTTCTGCTCGATGAACAGGATGGTATCCTGTATCTGACCATGAACGCGAATGGCAATAACCTCATGACGGAATCATTTTTCAGGTATTATGAAGCCATCATGGAGAAGATAGAAGCACTCTCACAGGAGAAGACCTGTCAGGGGCTTATCATTCGCGGAAAGGGCAGACATTTCAGTGTCGGTGCGGATGTCAAGGCACTTGCGGAGCGTTCCGCAGAAGAAAACTTTAACGAAGAAACCGGAATCTTTCCGGCAAGTCATATACGGCAGAAACATTTCTTCACGTTCCTGCATTCCCTGCCGTTTCCGGTTGTCAGTATCGTGACGGGATTCTGCATCGGTTCGGGAAGTGAAATTGCAGTTAACAGTCATTTCCGAATCTGCGAAAAGGGCGCGCGCATCGGACAGCCGGAATCGACCTTCGGGATTCTTCCGGCACTCGGCGGACTCGGCAGAACGCTCGAAATCTGCGGTCTGAAAGAGGCCTATCAGCTTGTGATGACAGGCGAACTCCTTCCGGCGGAACAGGCTCACGAAATCGGCTGGGCGGACATCCTCGCCGATAAGAAAAAAGGCCTTGCCGAAGCCGAAGCTCTCATCCGGAGCATCACGGAAGAATCAGAAAAATTTGATTCCGCTAATCGGAAATCATATCTGCATCACTATCTGAGACGAAAGGGGAGCGAAACAGCATGAAAATCGGAATTCTTGGCTACGGAAAAATGGGGAAGGATATTTTCACCCTCCTGAATGATACGCTGACGGATACAGAATTCGCTGTTGTCGATACCGTCAATGCCGAAGCCGGTCAGCAGGCCTTTCTGAAAACGCTCTCTAAAAGTCTGAAACGCGGAAAAATTACCGAACAGCAATTTGAGCAGAAACAGAAAGCAACTGTTTTTTCTTCTGATATTTCCGTTCTGCATGACTGCGATATGATTATTGAAGCCGTGTTCGAGAATCGGGAGCTGAAACAGGAGATATTCCGGAATCTGGATAAACTGGTATCAGAACGCTGTCTGTTACTGACAAATACGTCTTCTCTGGATATTTCCGAAATTTTTGAAGGCATTTCTCATCGGGAACGCTGTTCGGGGATGCATTTCTTTTATCCGGTGAAGCTGTCCGGATTTGTGGAAATCAACATTCTGCCGGAGACTTCGGCCGAAACGATACAGAACATCCGCGGAGTGATAACCGCATCCGGAAAAAAGGCAGTCATTTTCCGCGGAGAGTATCATATTTATCTGAATCAGATTCTTGCATGTATGATTTCGCACGGAATTTATCTTTGTGAATATTTTGCTGTTTCCGTTCCGGAGCTGGAAAATGCCCTGTCGGAACTCTTTCCGATGGCCGGAGCGTTCGAGATTCTGGACAGTATCGGGCTGGGGCTGATGGCATCGAGTCCGGAACATTTCCGGATGGAACGGAATCGTCAGCTTCTCGATTACGGATGCCGGAAGATGCATCAATGGCTTGCGGATGGCTGTCCGAAGGAAACACGGACATTTCTGGATTTTATCGGGGAACATTCCGCGCCGACCGGAAATCCGTGTACGGATGCGCCGTTATATATGACCGCGCTCCTGCTGAATGAAATTTCGGCATCACTCGCGGAATATGATGATGATAAAAAAATTCTGCTGGAGGCAATTCAGGACACACTCGGCCTTGAGAAGTCTCCTTCGGAGTATGCTGAACAGTACGGCAGAAAAAAGCTCTGTTCAGCACTGGATGATTTATATGCAAAAACGGGATTTTTATCCTATCGAAACCATTTACAGGAAGGGAGCAGATTTGCATCATGAATAAAATCGTAGTAACAGGACTGGGAGCAGTCACCGCCATCGGGAACAATATGGCGGAATACTGGGAAAACCTTATCGCCGGAAAATCGGGGATGAAGACCATCGACCGCATTCCGCTGGAAAATCATGATACCACTGTCGCCGCACAGGTGGATGACAGCTTTGAAAAAGAAACTTCTAAGTACTGGAAAAAGCGTCAGCTCGGCGCAACAACGCTCAGTGTCAGAATGGCACTTGCCTCGGCAGGCGAAGCCCTCGAAGATGCCGGCGATATTTCCGGAGTCGATAAAAAGCGTGTCGCTGTCGTGTATGGTGTCATTGATAATTCTTATGATGATACCGAACTCGATAAGCCGTTTCATGTGACACTGAAAAGAATGCCGAGTGAAATTCCGGCACTGATTTCCATCAAGTATGGATTTACCGGCGCGGCATTCAATGTCAGCACGG
This sequence comes from Oscillospiraceae bacterium, assembly GCA_017483405.1. Lineage (GTDB taxonomy): Bacteria > Bacillota > Clostridia > Oscillospirales > Ruminococcaceae > UBA3855. The sequence continues at coordinate 6,419 of JAFUWP010000340.1, forward strand.
CATGTGCATCCTCCGCGTATGCGCTGGCACTCGGAAAGCAGTTTATCGCATCGGGGATGTATGATATGGTCATTGTCGGCGGTGTGTCGAATACGGTTTCACATATTCAGCTGACAGGATTCAATCAGCTGCTGGCGATGTCGGCAAATCCTGACCCTGAAACTGCCTGCCGGCCGTTCTCCAAGAATCGTGATGGTTTCATCATGGGCGAAGGCGGCGGCACAATCGTGCTCGAATCGGAAACATCCGCGAAAAACAGAAATGCTAAAATTTACTGCGAACTCGCCGGCGCATCCATGATTGGCGAAGCCTTCAACCTGACTGCGCCGAAAACTGACGGAACAGGCATGGCAGAATCCATGCGCCTCGCGCTCGAAGATGCCGGCATGAATCCCGATGAAATTAATTATATCAACGCACATGGTACATCTACTAATCTGAATGATTTATACGAAACAATGGCGATTAAGGATGTATTCGGCGAACAGGCAAAGCAGATTCCGGTATCTTCCATCAAGGCGGCTATCGGGCATACACTGGGCGCAGGCGGCGCACTCGAAGCCATTGCCTGCATCAAGGCCATCGAAACCGGCATGATTCCGCCGACTCTGCATTTCGATGAAGCTGACCCCGAACTCGACCTCGATTATGTTCCGAATACCGCCAGAAAACAGGAAGTCACCGGCGCGCTGTCGAATTCATTTGGTTTCGGCGGTCATAACGCAAGCATCATCTTCCGGAAATATGCGGAGGTGTAATTTATGCCTATCTGTCAGATGAAAACCAATTTCAGGATGACTCCGGAAACAAGAAAAAATTTTCTGGATGAAACTGCAAAGGAACTTTCTGAAATCCTGAAAAAACCCCTTCCGGCGGTCATGCTCATGCTCGATGATGCACACATGTACATGAATCAGTCCGAAGATACTGTATTTTTTGCAGAATTCAGATATATTCTGCCGGAAGAATATCTGCATCAGAAATCTGCATTTCTGAAAGAATTCGCTGACAGAATGCTGACGTTATTTCAGAAATACACCCATGTCGACCCTTATCGGATTTATATGCAGTTCACCGAGATGAACCGCGAGGGCGCATGGAGATATATACCAGACAAGAAAGGAATCTGAATCATTATGAAATGGGCTATCAGAGATTTATTGAACCCTGTTGTCACAAGGTCACTGCTTTATGGTGCGAATCCGTTCGATGTGGAATATATTCTGAAGCAGGTGGACGGCATCAAGGCCATGAGCGGAAGAAAAATTCAGGCGGTATGGCTCGGCGAATGGGAGAAGAAAATTCAGAATTATCAGGCACTCATGGAGAAAGCCGAATCCGCCGGAAACAGAATTTCCGCCCGTGCTTATGCGAAACTGGTTGCAGAATGCAATTATGCCTGCTTTATGATTAATCTGGAAGATGTCGAACGCAAAACCCAGATTTATGATGCTCTCGCAAAGAGTTATGAAAAATATATTTCGTTCTGCGATACGAAAACAGAATATGTCGAGATAGATTCAGCTTACGGAAAGATTCCGGCTTATCTGCATTTTCCGGATGATGGAAATCAGAAAAGCTATCCGTGTGTGATAACCTATTCCGGCATCGGGAGCTGTAAGGAAGAACTGGAAATGCTCGCCCAGCCTCTGAAAGAAAGAGGCATCGCCGTGCTCTGTCCGGATATGCCTGGGGCTGGTGCATCGGTCATTCATAACGGCATCCAGTGCGGAGGAAAGATGCTGGAATCTGCTATCGAAGGCATTTATCAGTATCTGAGCACCCGTCCTGATATTGATAACAACCGTCTCGGAAATTTCGGTCTCTGCATGGGCGGAGGATATGCCTTCCGCGCAACGGTCAAGAATCCCGAAATCAAGGCATGTGCAAGCCTGTTTCCGCTGTTTATGCATTATGCCCAGCAGGAATCTATTCCCGTCTGGATGAAGAAGGGCAAATGGGCATCCATGCAGTATTGTGATGATTATCTGGAATCTATGAAGATTCTCGAAGAAGGTACGCTGTCGGCTGATTTCCTGATGGTGGACAGTGCGGATGATAACTGGATGACTCCGGAAGCCTCTGACCGGCTCTACAGCAAGGCAACCGGCTATAAAGAACGCATTCAGATTGTGGATAAGCCGTCTTATGTATCAGAAGAAACCATCATGCACGCGATGCCTGTCGGCGAACAGTATCACTGGGTCAAGCATGAAGCGGCGGATTTCCTTGCATCGAGATTAAAGGGAGAATCAATTTATCATGAGTAAGAATTTTTTTGATTATTATCAGGAATATGCAGAATCCACTCCGGAAAAAGTTCTGCTCCGGATTGATGATACTGTCATCACTTATGGGGAATTCATGCAGAAAACGGCACAGTTCGGTTCTGCCATGAAGAAGCTCGGCATTCAGCCGGATGATAAAATCGGCCTTGTCATGCCGAACAGTACAGCTTGGTATCTGGCATTCTGGTCAGCAGTGCGAATCGGCGCACAGCCCGTGCCGATTGACCCTCAGAGCGGTTCTCTGGAGCTTTCCAGACTGATTCCGGCAACAACAGTCAAGGCACTGTTCATCGCGGACAAGTACCGGAATAACGATATTATCAAGGCGGTCAGTGCGCTGATTCCGGAACAGTTCAGCATGAAGAAAGTAGTCTGCTTTGCGGAGGAAACTCTGATTCCCGAAGATGAAAATTTCATCTCTGCGGAAAATTTCCTGAAAGATTACGCATCCGATACTTGTGAAATCTATCAGCCGGATGAAACTCACACCATGTCGCTTGCCTGCACATCGGGAAGTACTGGAACACCGAAGATTTTATCCGTGCCGTCTTACGGATTCCTGACAACGCAGAGAGATATGGGCGATTATCTGGAATTCACTTCCGATGATGTCATGATGCTCGGCATGACACTGTATCATCAGGGCGGATTCGGCATGGGCTTGCAGATGACGCTCAAAG